>JAILGO010000075.1 GCA_024696725.1 Eubacterium sp.
AATCATCGGCGAGAGAACGTGCAAACGTCATTGCCGAGTGGGTGTGCGCGTTCTTAAACGAGGGCATTAAAAGATTGCCTTTAAGGTCATAAACCCTGTCCGCATTGAGTTCCTTACCCACGGAAACAATTTTACTTCCTTCAACGTATACGTCTTCTTTTTTAATGTTAAAATCTTTGTCTAAAATATAACCGTTAGTAAATTTTATCATAAGCACTCCTTAAAATTAAACGGTGGTCGGTATATTCCTTTATCCGTGATTATCGCGGTAATCAATGCGTTGTCGGTAACGTCGAACGCGGGGTTATAGCATTTCGTCTCCTTAAGCGCGGCAGGCTCTTTGAACATAAGCTCGCTGATTTCCTTTCCGTCGCGTTCCTCGATTATAATGTCTTTGCCGCTTTCGCAATTTATGTCAACCGTTGAGTGCGGCGCGAGAACATAGAAGGGAATACTGTAATACTTCGCGAGTACCGCAACTCCTCCCGTACCTATCTTATTAGCCGTATCGCCGTTATTTGCGATTCTGTCTGCTCCGACAAGCACGGCGTTTATCCTGCCCTGACTCATAACGAGACTTGCCATATTGTCGCATATAAGCGTTACGTCAAGCCCTGCTTTTTCAAGCTCGTACGAGGTTAGCCTCGCGCCCTGAAGAAGCGGTCTCGTTTCGTCGCAGTACACCTTGAAATTATAGCCTCTCTCATTACCGAGAAGCAGCGGTCCGAGTCCTGTGCCGTATTCTCCCGTAGCAAGCTCTCCGGCGTTGCAGTGCGTTAGAATTCCATCGCCGTCGTGAAGCAGAGAAAGCCCGTATTCGCTTATTTTACGGCACATTTCCTTATCCTCGTTGTGAATGGAAATCGCCTCGGCGATAAGCTCCTTGCCGTCGTTGTAAGCGCTGAGCATTCTTGCCGTCGCCCACGAAAGATTTACCGCCGTAGGCCTTGCCGAGTCGAGATACGCCTTCAGCTCGGCTTTATCTCCGCCGGCGAGAGCCATTGCATAAGCCGCGAATATGCCTATAGCCGGCGCGCCTCGCACCTTAAGGTTTTTAATCGCATTAAAATAATCCTCTTTGGTTTTCGGTTCTGTATATACCTCTTTATTCGGAAGAAGCGTCTGGTCGAGGTATACGAGCCGTCCGTTTTCATATATAATACTTTTCATTACAGAGTCCTTATCAATCCTCTTATCATCATTTCAAACTCGGGCGCCGCCTTCTCTGTCGATTCGGCAACCTCTTCAGCGGTGAGCGGCTTGTCGAGAATACCGCAGGCGTAGTTGGCTATAACCGAAAGACCGCAGACCTTAAGACCGCTATGCTTTGCTGCAATCGCCTCGATTACCGTGCTCATTCCTACTGTGTCGGCGCCGAGAGAAGCGAGCATTTTAATCTCCGCGGGTGACTCGAACTGAGGTCCCGTAAGCTGAACGTATACACCCTCGCGAAGCGTGACGTCAAGTCCCTTCGCTATTTTTTTAGCGAGCGTTCTAATATTCTTATTGTATACGGCGCTCATATCGGGAAACCTTACCCCGAGACTGTCGTCGTTTTTACCGATAAGAGGCGAGGGAACGAAACAGGAGATATGGTCGGAGATAAGCATAATATCGCCGCATTTAAACGATTTGTTTATTACGCCGCTCGCGTTGGTGAGAATAATATTCTTCGCTCCGAGCGCCTTGGCAAGTCTTACGGTCATTACCGCCTCCTGCGGGGTATAACCCTCGTAGAGATGGAGCCTTCCGTTAAACAGAAGAACGCATTTATCCTCGAGATAACCGAGAATAAGCTCGCCTTTGTGAAGCGGAGCGGTAGAAACGGGGAAGTCGGGAATATCGGCGTAGGATACGGTAATCTTATCTCTGACTCTTTCTGCAAGCCTTCCGAGCCCGGAGCCGAGAATTATCGCCGTTTCGGGTATAAGCTCCGTTATCTCTCTTATGTAATTGACCTGATTTTCAAGCATATCGCTCACCTCACGATTATTATAATAAAATTCCGTTGTAAAATCAATATAAATTAAGTGTTGCAAAATATTAAGTATTTTGTTATCATTAATTAGTGATAATTTCTTTTTGGAGGAATACTGATGAAACGTCTTATCCCGATTCTGCTTGTCGTTCTTATGACTGCCAGCGTAATGTTCACGGGCTGTGCGAATAAAGGCGGCACGGACTTTGAGCTTGCGCTTATAACCGATGGCGCTTCAATAAGTGACAAAGGATATAATCAGAGCGCATGGAACGGTCTTAAGGCTTATGCCGAAGAGAATTCCGTGACCTGCCGCTACTATCAGCCGCCGCTTGACGAAAACGGCGAGCTTACTAAGGAAACTATAGCAAAGTATATCGACGTAGCTGTTAATAACGGAGCGAAGTATATCGTTCTTCCCGGCGAAAGCTTCGCCGTATCGGCATACGAAACCGCGCCGACCTATAAGGACGTTAAGTTCATTCTCCTCGACGCTCAGCCTCATTCAGCCGACGACCCGACTCTGAGAATTCAGTCTAACGTTATGTGCGTTTCTTATGACTACTATCAGGGCGGCTTCCTCGCAGGCTACGTTTCCGTTACCGAGGGGCTTAAAGACGGCGAAAAGGTAATCCGAGAATATAATACGAAGCTCGGCGTGCTCGGCTCAGCTTATAATGAAAAGTCGACTAAGTATACCGAGGGATATATGGCAGGCGTTAACTACGCAGCTGATGAAATCGGCGTTCCCGTAACCGTCGACTATGCCCTTTATAATGCCGATAATCTTAACTATGACTACGATTTCACTGTTGAGCCCGTTTACGTTGACATAAGCGAGGCTAAGGAAAAGACCTTTAAGGTAACCGTCGTCGACGGACTCGGAACGGGAGTTTATACCGAAGGCGAAAACGTTACAATTTCAGCAGTTACAGCTCCCGAGGGCAAGGTTTTCGACCATTGGGAAGTTAAGTCTGATACCGAGGGAGTAAGGGATAAGAAAGTTAATATTTCTTCTAAAAAGGAATCCTCTATGAATCTTCTCGTCGGCGACTGTGACTGTACAATTACTGCGGTATGGACTGACGTGGAAACCGTACCCGTGGAGGTTAAAACCGACGGCGCTGAGGCTGTAGTTTATAACGCTCCTAAAAACAGCGACTGCTGGATAGAGGCTCCCGCAGCAATGCCCGGCTACGTTTTTTTCGAATGGAAAACTGCCGACGAAAGAGTTATCGAGGATAAGTATTCAAAGGGAACTACCGTACACGTTGGTGAAAGCGGCGTTCAGCTTTACCCCGTATATGTTAAGTCAGAAGCTCCTACCTTTACCGTATCCGTTAAAAACGGAACGGGAAGCGGCTCATACGTGGCGGGCGATAATGTTAAGGTCGTTGCCGACGCGCCTCCCGAGGGAAAGATGTTCTTAAAATGGGAAAATATCGACTCTCAGGGACTTTCAACGGGCATCTCTATGGATAATGAATACTGTTATCACGCAGAGTTTGAAATGGTCGACCGCTGTGCTTCTATCGTTGAAAAAATGTTCGACGACGGAGCCGAGGTTGTATTCGCGGGCGGTAACGAAATAAGCGACTCAATCTATACCGCTGCTCACGAATTCGACTATCCCGTTTTCTGTTTTGGCTGGGGAATAGACGAGGGACCTAAGGGTTGCTGTCTTGCTTCTGTTGTAAACGATTATGAAACGGGCGTTAAAGCTGCGCTTGAGAATTATCAGGGCGCGTCGTTTATTAACTGCAACTGCTCGAGAAACGGTATTTTCGTTACGGACAAGAGCCTTGAGCAGTACACTACCGACAAAAAGGGCAACAAGGTCGAAAACGCATCTTACAGCGAGGGCTATGCCGCGCTCTATAAAAAGCTCGCCGACGGCGAGGATTTAAAGGGCGGTAAGACGAGCCTCGTTACCGTAAACTACTGGATTAAATAACCGAATAACATAATTAAAAGCCGTCTCTTCGGACGGCTTTTAATTATGTAAAGTATTATGCCTTGCACTACGCATATTTCGGTGAAAAAATAATTTTTTGAATTTTTATGGTTCAATTATGTATTTTTGAGCGCAAAAATAAACAATTCAACAGACGCCGCAGCAGCATTTCAAATAAAGAAAAGGCATCCTTCGACATTGATGAAACAGCGCAAAGAGATGCCTTGAACGACGATTTTGATATTTAGCATTTGAGATAATGAGTCGTGTAGTAGTTAACCGCGAGAGAGTCACATCGCTCATTATATTCGTGTCCGGCGTGACCCTTTACCCAGATAAATTCAACCCTGTGCTTTTCAAGAAGAGGAAGAAGCCTCTCCCACAGGTCGACGTTTAACACGGGCTTTTTATCGGCTTTGCGCCAGCCCTTTTCTATCCACGAGGAAAGCCATCCCCGGTTAATTGCGTCACACACGTATCTACTGTCCGTCGTAAGAGCTGCCTCGCAAGGCTCGTTAAGCGCTTCAAGCGCGTAAATAACGGCAGAAAGCTCCATTCTGTTATTTGTCGTTTCGCTCTCTCCGCCCGAGAGCTCCTTTTCTATTTTACCGTATACGAGAACGGCGCCCCAGCCGCCGGGACCGGGATTTCCGCTGCACGCGCCGTCGGTATATATTTCAACTTTTTTCATTTTGTATCACCTGATTGAATATTTTAACACGAATTTTGTTAATAATCAATATTGACTTTAGGTTAGATATAATCTATTATAGATATATTATCATTTGATACAAAATATTTTATGGAGGTTTATTAATGCAAAAAGAAAAAGCGATGCCGCGCGGCGCCGATTACGTAAAGCGGAATTCCAAAAGGCGCTACTATACCTACCGAAAGGCATCAAAGAAACCTGCTTCTCTCCCTCCGATGGATACGGAGAAAGTAAAGATTTCTTTCCTCGGCGGTATGAATGAAATAGGAAAAAATATGACGCTGTTTGAGTATAAGAGTGATATGTTCGTTCTTGACTGCGGACTTGCGTTTCCGTCAGCCGAGCTTCTCGGCGTAGATATAGTTATTCCCGATTTCAGCCATATCATAGCGTTTCAGGAAAGATTAAGGGGTATTATCATTACCCACGGTCACGAGGACCATATAGGCGGTCTTGCCTATCTCTTAAAACAGGTGAACGTACCCGTTTACGCAACGAAGCTTACTATAGGCCTTATAAAAGGCAAACTTGAGGAGCACGGGCTTTTAGGCTCGGTAAAGCTCGTTGAGATTAAGCCGAGGGATAATATAACTCTCGGTCAGTTCAATATTGAGCTTATTCACGTTAACCACTCTATTCCCGACGCAGTAGGACTTGCAATTAAATGTCCCGCGGGAGTGATTATTCACACGGGCGACTTTAAGGTAGATACTACTCCCGTCGACGGCGATATGATTGACCTTCCGCGGTTTGCTGAATACGGAAAGCGCGGCGTGCTTGCTCTTATGAGCGACAGCACTAACTCCGAGCGTCCCGGTACCACTATGAGCGAAAAGAGCGTCGGCGAGAGCTTTGAGCTTCTTTTCCGAAAGGCTAAGGGTAAGAGGATTATCGTCGCGACCTTTGCGTCAAATATTCACCGCGTTCAGCAGATTATGGACGTTGCGGATACGAGAAACAGAAAGGTTGCCGTCGTCGGAAGAAGCCTTGAAAATCTTGTTAAGGTCGGAGCGGAGCTCGGCTATCTTAACGTACCCGAGGGCATTCTTATACCTATCGACAGAATACGCGATTACCCCGACGATAAGCTTCTTATTATCACTACGGGTTCTCAGGGCGAGCCTATGTCCGCTCTTACAAAAATCGCGATGGGTGAGCACAGAAAGGTTAACGTAACTCCCAATGATTACGTTATTATTTCCGCTACGCCGATTCCCGGTAACGAGAAAATGGTAAGCAACGTAGTCAACGCGCTTATGAAAAGAGGCGTTGAGGTCATATATGAAAATATGTACGACGTACACGCCTCGGGACACGCCTGTCAGCAGGATTTAAAGCTTATGATAGGTATCGTTAAGCCTAAGTATTTTATACCCGTTCACGGCGAGCAGAAGCACCTTATAAACCACGCTACTCTCGCGGAGTCTATGGGTATAAGCCGCGACAATATCTTTATCGGCGATATCGGTAACTGTATCGAGCTCTCCGAAAACGGTATTAAAAAGCTCGACGACGTTCCCTCGGGCGAAACCTACGTCGACGGCTACGGTGTAGGCGACGTCGGAAACGTCGTTCTCGGTGACAGAAGAATTCTTTCCCGCGACGGTATTATAATTATCGTCACTACGATTGACTGCTCCTCGGGGTATATTATTGCGGGACCCGACGTAATCTCAAGAGGCTTCGTTTTCGTTAAGGAAAACGAGGAGCTTATTAACAGCATTAAAGAAATAGCGTACGAGGTAATATCCGACAGATACGACAGACGTTACCGCGACTGGAACAGCGTAAGGTCTAAGGTGAAGGACGAGGTAGCGCGCTACGTGCTTGAGCGCACGAAGAGAAAGCCGATGATATTACCGATATTTATGGAAGTATAGGAGGAAGCTTATGAAGGTTATTTTAAAACAGGACGTAAAGGCGCTCGGTAAGGCGGGCGACCTTGTTAACGCAAGCGACGGCTATGCAAGAAATTTCCTTATCCCGAAGGGACTTGCCGTTGCTGCCGACGCTAAGGCTATGAACGAATTTAAAAACAGGGAAAAGGCTGAAAAGTTCCATAAAGCAGAGGAGCTTAAGGCAGCTCAGGAGCTAAAGGACAGACTTGAGGGAAAGACCGTACGCCTCACCGCTAAGGCAGGCGCTAACGGTAAGCTTTTCGGCTCGGTCACTTCTAAAGACGTGGCTGAAAAAATCAAGGCTGACTTCGGCGAAGAGATTGATAAGCGTAAAATCGTTATGCAGGACGTAAAGTCCTTCGGCACGGTTCAGGCTGAAATTAAGATTTATCAGGGCGTAAATGCCTCTGTATATGTTAGCGTTACCGAAGCGTAAGGAGGAAATATGCCTGATATTAATACAATGATGCCGTATAACCTGGACGCCGAGCAGAGCGTCCTGGGATGCGTCTTAAGAGACCCGCCGTGTATAAGCGAAGCGGCAGTAGCTCTCGTTCCCGAATACTTTTATCTCCCCGAGCATCAGGAGATATTTCGCTGTATGGTCGATATGTTCGCCAAGACGGGAACGGCTATCGACGTTATAACGGTTGCCGACACGCTTGAAAAGAGCGGCTTTTCGGGCCAGATGAGCGCAAGGGAGTATATTCTTCATCTTGCCGAGGTCGTACCGTCGGTAGCTAACTTAAAACAGTATATAAACATCGTTAAGGAGCAGTATTATCTTCGCGAGCTTATCCGTCTTTCTCAGGAAACGATTCGCGACGCGAGCGACAGTACCGCAAACGCCGCTAAGCTTCTTGAAAGAGCGGAGCAGAGGCTGTTCGAGCTTCGCGGCGGCGACACAAGAGAGGTAAGAAGGCTCGGCGAGGTTATAGTTAACGACGTATATGAAAAGCTTAAAAATCTTAACGGTGAAAACCGCGAGGATTATCTCGGTTATCCGACGGGCTTCGGACTGCTCGATAATTACCTTACGGGACTTAACCGTTCCGACCTTATACTTATCGGCGCTCGTCCCGCTATGGGTAAAACCAGCTTCGCGCCGAATCTCGCCCAGAATCTCGCCGTCGCAGCGAAGAAGAAGGTTATGTTCTTCTCGCTTGAAATGAAAAGTGACCAGCTTGCCGAGAGGCTTCTCTCATCTCAGTCGGGTATTGAGAGCCAGAAATTCAGAACGGGAATACTTAAGGACGACGAGTGGGAAAGACTCGGCCTCGCAGTTCAGGTGCTTTATGACGCGCCGCTTTTCCTCGTCGACAACGCCGCTATTACTGTTCCGGAAATGAAGGCGCTTGTAAGACGTAAGCACGATATCGACTGCGTAATTATAGACTACCTCGGACTTATCAGCTCCTCCGAAAAGGCTGAAAACCGCGTACAGGAGGTATCTAAGATTACGAAGGCGCTTAAAATTATGGCTAAGGATTTGGATATCCCCGTCGTAGTCTGCGCTCAGCTTAACAGAGGCACGGAGTCGAGAAGCGGCAAGCAGCACAGACCTCAGCTCTCCGACTTAAGAGAGTCGGGCTCAATCGAGCAGGACGCCGATATCGTATTGTTTCTCTATCGTGAGGCTTACTATAATACTGAAGGCGACGACGGAGTGGTCGACGAGGCGACGCCCGTTGAAAACGGTAGGTCGGAGCTTATAATCGCTAAAAACCGACACGGCGGAACGGGTACTGTACCGCTTATATTCGATAAGGAATTCACACGTTTCAGAGCTGTGGATATTACAACAGATGATTTCAGCTAAAATTGAAAACACAATTCTAAAATACAATATGCTTGAAGCAGGGAATACGGTCGTCGTCGGAGTATCGGGCGGCGCCGACTCGATGCTTCTTCTTACCTATCTTGCGGAAAACCGAAAGAGGTACGGAATAACGCTTATCGCGGCTAATGTTGAGCACGGAATACGCGGCGAGGATTCGCTTCGCGACACGTCTTTTGTTAAAGCTCAATGCGAAAGGCTCGGCGTAGAATTAAGACTTCTCGCAATTAACGCTCCCGAAGAGGCTAAAGCTGAGGGACTCGGCGTTGAAGAGTATTCGAGAAACAGAAGATATGAATTCTTCTCGTCGCTCGGCGCTGATAAAATTGCCACGGCGCACAATCTGTCGGATAATGTCGAAACCGTACTTTTCAGGCTTGCGAGAGGAACTGCTCTTCGCGGTATGTGCGGTATTCCGCCTGTGAGGGATAATATAATAAGACCGCTCATTGACTGTACGGGCGAAGAAATAAGAGCTTACTGCGACGAAAAAGGGATTGAGTACGTTGTCGATTCAACCAATTCGGATAATTCGTATTCAAGAAATTATATAAGGAACGTTATTATCCCCGATTTCGTTAAGCTTAACCCTTCGTTTGAAACCGCCGTAAGCCGCTTCATTTCGAGCGCCTCCGAGGACGAGAAATATCTCTCTGAAAGAGCCTCGCACCTTACTTATCCGCTTTCCGTAGAAGCGCTTCTTAAAGAGGACCCTGCTGTAGCGAAACGCGCGATTCAGGGCTGTGCGTCGCTTTACGGAGTTACGCTTGACGAAACGCATCTCGGAGAAGTATATTCGCTGCTTGGCAGAAACGGCAGGGTACAGATTAAAAACACTCTTTTCGCGGTGTGCGACGGCTTTTATCTGAGCTTTAAGCGTTGCGACGGCGAAGAGAAACGATTCTCGTTTAAGGACGAGTCGCTAGTCGTAACGAAAAAGGATTTTAACGAAAACGGCGGAGCTTATAAAAAAGAGTACAGCTTTATCTGTGACGCATCGAAGCTTTGCGGAGCGCTCAGCGTCCGTTCAAGACAGGAGGGCGACAGAATTTCGCCGTCGGGAAGAAACTGCTCTAAATCGCTTAAAAAGCTTATGAACGAGTTTAAGATTCCCGGGGAAAAGCGAAGCCGCGTTCCCGTAGTCTGTGACGAAAAAGGAATTATCGGTCTTTATAGCTACGCAGTTGACGAGCGTGTTAAGACCGACTCAAATACCGAAGCGTATTGCTTACTCAAAATCTCTGTGGAGGAAATTGATTAATGAGAAAAAACTTATCTTCAAACTGGAAAAGCGCAATATTCTATATTCTTATTCCCGTTGTGCTTATAGGCGCGGTATTCTTTATGTCGAATCAGAACAAGTCGCCCGATATGCAGTATTCCGAGGTAGTTAATCTTTTCAGAACGAATCAGGTTGCGGAATATGAAATAGATTTATCGAGCGGTTCTTTAAGGTACAAGCTCTTTAAGGACGGTAAGGATGACCCCGTTCATACTTATTCCGTACCGAGCGTTACCTATTTTATCGACGATATAAGCGAAAGCGTTAATAAGTACAACGAGCGGAATCCCGATAAACAGATTAAGTATAATTATAAGAAAGGCTCGGGCGGCTCAATGATTATGAGCCTTCTTCCTTCGGTGATTATTACGCTTCTTATCGTCGGCTTCGGCTTCTGGATGATACGCCGTATGGGTAATACCATCGGAAGCGAAAATAACAGAGCGCTCGGATTCGGTAAGATTAAAACTAAAGACGGCTCAGGCGACGAAAAGAAAACCTTTGCTGACGTTGCGGGCTGCGACGAGGAGAAGGAAGAGCTTACCGAGCTTGTTGATTTCTTAAAACAGCCCGAAAAATATACCCAGCTCGGCGCGAGAATTCCCAAGGGCGTTCTTCTCGTAGGTCCTCCGGGTACGGGTAAGACCTTACTCGCGAAGGCTGTCGCGGGCGAAGCTGACGCGCCGTTCCTTTCAATTTCGGGTTCCGATTTCGTAGAGATGTATGTCGGCGTCGGCGCTTCGCGTGTACGCGACCTTTTCGAGCAGGCGAAGAAAAAGGCTCCCGCTATCGTATTTATCGACGAAATCGACGCCGTAGGACGCCACAGAGGCGCAGGTCTCGGCAATACGAACGACGAGCGCGAGCAGACTCTTAATCAGCTCCTCGTAGAGATGGACGGCTTCGGAACGAATACGGGCGTTATAGTTATTGCTGCTACTAACCGTCCCGACGTACTCGATCCCGCGCTCTTAAGACCGGGACGTTTCGACCGTCAGATTACTGTTAACCGTCCCGATTTACAAGGAAGAGAGGATATTCTCCGCGTTCATTCCAAGGATAAGCCTCTTGCTCCCGACGTCGACCTTAAGGAAGTCGCTAAGAATTCAATCGGCTTTACGGGCGCCGACCTTGAAAACCTTATGAACGAGGCGGCTATTCTCGCCGTAAGAAACGGCAGAAAGGCAGTTACCGCTCAGGATATTATCGACGCCGCTTCCCGTGTAGAAATGGGAACGGAAAAGAAGTCGCATAAATACACGGAGAAGGCTAAGAAGCTTACCGCCTTCCATGAAGCGGGTCACGCCGT
>JAILGO010000097.1 GCA_024696725.1 Eubacterium sp.
CCACCTCCGTAATTTATACAATAATATTATACCCTATTTTAAAAATAAATCAATACTTTTTTGTGCAATAGGCTGAATAATAAATATTATCCGAAATCGGTTGAAAAATAAGGCGGTATGCTTTATAATAATTTAGATAAATTTTAAGTAAGGGAGGAAGCGCTGTGGATATTATTCTTGCGGCAACCTCAATAACTCCCGAGCGCTCCGTGGCTTTTACGCTGACGGTAATCATAGCGGGACTCGGTACGGTGCTTGTAACGCTTGCGCTGTTAATATTAATATTCAACGTCTTCGGAAAGGGACTATCCCTCGTTCAGAAAAGAAAAAACAAGTCTGCTCCCGTTATTGAGGAGCAGAAGGAGGAAATAAAAAAGGGCGTTCCGCTTCCTCCGCCGATTGAAGCTGCCGAAGGCGTGCCGCCCGAGGTGGTTGCGGCTATAAGCGCCGCCGTATATATGCTCGACGGCGGGAACGCCGAAATTACCTCAATCCGAAAGAAAAAAGCTCCGCTTAAGGCTGACAGCGTATGGGCGAGAGCTGCTGTAAGAGATAACACAAGACCGTTTTAGGAGAAGAAATTATGGAAGTTTTTAAGGGCGTATGGGAGGTTATTACCGATATCCTTTCAAACAGCGGCTACGCGTATTTCTTTACCGACGGAGGCTGGAAAAATCTTGTAATGATTTTAATCGCCTTTGTGTTTTTATACCTCGGTATTAAGAAGGGCTTTGAGCCGCTTTTAATGATACCTATCGCCTTCGGTATGCTGCTCGCTAATCTGCCCGGCGCAAACCTCGCGGTTCAGTACCACGACCTGCAGGGCTTTATTGAGCTTGTGGCTCACAACCGGATACTTGACGAAAACACGGGACAATGGGTCGCCGCGTCGCCGGGACTGATGGATTTTATCTATTTCGGCGTAAAGGCGGGAATCTATCCTCCGCTTATATTCCTCGGTATCGGCGCAATGACCGACTTTACCTCGCTTATCGCGCGCCCGTCGTCGTTCATTTTAGGCGCGGCGGCTCAGCTCGGTATCTTCGCGGCCTATGTAATAGCAATCGGTATGGGAAGCGGTCTGACGGAGCTTCTTCACGGAGTTATCCCTTCGCTTGACCTCTCGTTCACGCCTCAGGAAGCGGGTTCTATAGCTATTATCGGCGGCGCCGACGGTCCGACGGCAATCTTCACTACCTCAAAGCTTGCGCCTCACATGCTCGGACCTGTTGCCGTAGCGGCGTATTCCTATATGGCGCTCGTTCCGCTTATTCAGCCGCCGATTATGAGAGCGCTTACGACTAAAAAAGAGAGAAGCGTAGTAATGAGCGGGCTCCGTCCCGTTTCGAAGCTTGAAAAAATACTGTTTCCGATTATGGTAACGGTAATCGTTTCGCTTCTTTTACCCGACGCGGCTTCGCTTGTCGGTATGCTTATGCTCGGTAATCTTCTTAAGGAGAGCGGACGTACCGAGCGTATAGCCAAGGCGGCGCAGAACGAGCTTATGAATATAGTTACTATTCTGCTCGGCGTTTCGGTCGGCGCAACGACCTCGGCGAAGTCCTTCCTTAATGCTAAAACGCTGCTTATCGTCGTGCTCGGTCTTGTTGCCTTTGCCTTCGGTACCGCGGGCGGAACGCTTTTCGGAAAGCTTATGTATATAATCACAAAGGGAAAAATCAATCCGCTTATAGGCTCGGCGGGCGTGTCCGCCGTACCGATGGCGGCAAGAGTAAGCCAGAAGGTGGGTCAGGAGGAAAACCCCTCGAACTTCCTTCTTATGCACGCTATGGGACCGAACGTTTCGGGCGTTATCGGCTCAGCCGTAGCGGCGGGTATCTTACTCACGTTGTTAGGATAATTATATGAATAAAGACGCAGTAAAACCGAATAAGGAGCAGCAGCGCGTTATTGATACTATCGACGGTCCCGTCCTCGTCGTCGCAGGCGCGGGAACGGGAAAAACGGCTACTATCGTAAAGCGTATAGAGCATATTATCGCCGACGGCTACGCCCGTCCGTGGCAGGTGCTCGCCATAACCTTTACGAACAAGGCGGCGGGCGAGCTTAAGGAAAGGCTCGAAAACGCGATAGGTCCCGAGGCTAACGATATCTGGGCGCATACCTTTCACTCGATGTGCGGAAGAATTCTTCGCCGTTTCGGTGAAAGAATAGGCTACTCCAACCATTTTACAATCTACGATACCGACGACCAGAAGCGCGTTATGAAGCGCGTTCAGAAGTCGCTCGGAATCGACGATAAATTTCTCAATCACCGCTCAATTCTCGCGGAAATAAGCCGCGCAAAGGACAGCCTTATAGACCCCGAAGAGTATAAAGCCACTACCGAAAACGATTTCAGAAAAGCAAAAATCGCACAGTGCTATATTGCTTATCAGAAGGAGCTTAAAAGCGCCGACGCGATGGATTTCGACGATATGATATTCAATACCGTAGCGCTTTTCAAGTCGAATCCCGACGTGCTCGACCTCTATCAGAAGCAGTTCAGATACGTAATTGTAGACGAGTATCAGGACACGAGCTACGCCCAGTACGTGCTTACATATCTTCTCGCAGGAGGCTACCATAATATCTGCGTTGTCGGCGACGACGACCAGAGCATTTACCGTTTCCGCGGCGCGACGATTGAAAATATTATGCGCTTTAAGGAGCGTTACGAGGACGAGGGCTTAAAGGTTATTCAGCTCGAGCTCGCCGAGAATTACCGCTCTATGCAGAATATTCTCGACGCCGCGAATTCCGTTATCAGGAATAATAAAACGCGGCTTGCCGATAAGCACCTTCGCTCGTATACGGGTAAGGACGGCGAAAAGGTCGTGCTTTATACCGCCGCCGACGAAATGCAGGAGGCACAGTTTATCGTAGACGAGATAAACTCCGGCGTCGCCGCGGGAAGAAGCTACCGCGACCACGCGGTTTTATACCGTTTGAACGCGCAATCCCGTAATATAGAAATTATGCTCGCGAAGTCGGGCGTTTCGTATAAGATTATCGGCGGAAACCGTTTCTTCGACCGTAAGGAAATAAAGGATATTATTTCCTATTTCGCGGTTATTAATAACCCCGCCGACAACGTAAGGCTTCAGCGTATTATCAATACCCCGAAGCGCGGTATAGGCGATACGATGTTTAACTATATCCTCGAAATCGCGTCGGTTAACGGAATGACCGCGTTTGAGGTCTGCGAGCACGCCGACGAGTTTTCAAAAACCGCGCGCTCCGCGGGTAAGCTCAAGGCGTTCTGTGAATTGATAAACGGCTTTCAGAGATGCGCCGAGGACGGTATGGAAATGAGCGATTTGCTTCAGGAAATCCTCGATAAAACGCAGTATTTCGCCTATCTTGACGAGGAGGACCCGACTAAAGCCGAGGACAGAAAATACAACGTTCAGGAGCTTTCCTCGATGCTTATTAAGTATCAGGAGGAGGACGACGAGTTCTCGCTTACCGAATTTCTTGAGGACGTCGCGCTCGTATCGGATATTGACAGCTATAACGCCGACGACGACTGCGTAGTCCTTATGACGCTTCACTCGGCTAAGGGACTTGAATTCCCCGTCGTGTTTATACCCGGTATGGAGGAGGGGATATTCCCCGGAAATCAGAGCCTCTACTCCGACGAGGAGCTTGAGGAGGAGCGCCGCCTCGCCTACGTCGGAATAACGAGAGCGAGGGAAAAGCTCTATCTTATTAACGCGCGTCAGCGTATGCTTTACGGAACGACGGGACGGAATATGCCCTCGCGCTTCGTTAAGGAAATTCCCGAACGCGTAACCGACGACAGAACTCTTCCCGAAAGACCTAAAAGCTACGGCTTCAGAGGCAGCGCGGAGGGTTATGACCACGGCTTCGGAAAGCCTAAAACCGCCGCGAAATACGCGAACAGCGTAAAGCTCGACGGCGAGAAGCGCTCAAGCTCCGCGGCGCACGCCTTCGGTCAGGCGGGAGGAGGACCGCAAAAGTCCTCCGTTACCTATAACGTCGGCGATACGGTTAAGCATAAGAGCTTCGGCACGGGCGTAATTTTAAGCGTTAAGCCGATGGGCGGCGATACGCTTATGGAGGTCGCCTTCGACAAGGCGGGAACTAAGAAAATTATGGCTAATTACGCGCGGCTTGAGAAAATATAATCACAATAAAAAGCCTCCTTCATAGGATGTATTGAAGTAAATCTTCAAATACATTTATGAAGGAGTTTTTCTATGTCAAATCTTTCAGGCGGCGATATGCGCATCGACGAGGCTGTGTGCATTGATACCAAAAGGATTTACGATTCCTGCGAAAGCAAGGATTGCTGCGAGGAGTTAAGGGTAACCTTTAACGACGCGGCTCAAAGCCTTATCGACAAGGCGGACACGGTTAAAACGAGGGACTGCGATATTTCCGCGGTCAGCATCGACGTTGACGAGGTTCCGTTCAACAAGGGCTATTACAGCGTGGATATAAGCTTTTATTTCCGTCTGCGCTTTGATACTTATTCCAGTCCCGGCGCAATGCCTCAGGTAGCAATCGGTTACGCGACCTTTAATAAAAAGTGCATCCTTTACGGCTCGGAGGGCGACGCAAAAATCTTTACCTC
This sequence comes from Eubacterium sp., assembly GCA_024696725.1. GTDB lineage: Bacteria > Bacillota > Clostridia > Oscillospirales > Acutalibacteraceae > Eubacterium_R. The sequence goes on from JAILGO010000097.1 coordinate 4,601, forward strand.
AACCGCGGGCGAGCGTCGCAGAGACTGCGCCGAAGCGCCTAAGTACGCTAATCCGACGGCTAAGGTACAGGCGGTTGACCCGGTAATTCTCGATACTCAGGTAGTCGAGGTCTGCCATTGCCGCCGCCATTGCTGCACTACCTTCCCCGATTCAATCCGCGAGAGCCTCGCCGCGTCAAGATTCCCCCAGAATCCCGAAAAGGCTGTGCTCGTAACGCTCGGTCTCTTCTCGATTATTCAGCTTTCACGCGACGTTCAGATGATGATTCCCGCTATTGATTTCTGCATTCCCGAAAAAGAGTGCGCCTGCTCGACTCAGTCTCCGTGCGAAAGCTTTGAAAGCATTGATTTCCCCGTTAATCAGTTCTTCCCTCCCGAAGCGGACGCGGGTAACGAGGCAAGCCGCGGCTGCGGTTAAATTCAGAATAAAAAAGGGCGGTTTAAACCGTCCTTTTCTTATTTTTTCTCTTTTTCAAACACGGGATACGTTCGTCTGTACGTCGAGTTTATATGTCTGAAATATTCGCCGTCTATGCTGTCTATCGTCTCCGCCGTCGTTCTGAACGCCCAGTTCTTTTCGGCAATTCCCGGGGTGTTCATTCTTGCGTCGGCGCCGAAGCCGCACATATCCTGAAGCGTTACTATCGCTACGTTTGAGGCGCTCTGCCACACCGTTTCGATTACGCTTCTGCACGAGGCTGAGCGGTATCCGCCCTCGCCCCAGTTACCGCCTCTGAAGCGGCAGTAATCGAGCGCGTAGCTTCTCTCTCCCTCGCCCGCTTCCCAGAGCCAGCCGAGGAGGGTATTGTTATCGTGAGTGCCGATGTAATTTACGGAATTTTTCGGCGCGTTATGGGGAAGGTGAGAGCTGTCGCCGTTCGGGTCGAAGGCGAACTGCGCTACCTTCATTCCCGGAAGTCCCGTTTCCTCTAAAAGCTGAATAACGTCCTCGCCGAAGGTTCCTAAATCCTCGGCGATAATCGGCGCGTTCTTTCCGAATTTTTCAAAGACCTTTCCGAATAAATCCATCCGCGGTCCCGTAAGCCATTCTCCCGTTTTAGCGGTCTTGCTGTCGGCGGGCACAGCCCAGTAGGACGCGAAGGCGCGGAAGTGGTCAATCCTTACGACGTCGTAGGTTTTAAGCGCGTTTTCAAGCCTTGTGAGCCACCATGAATAGCCGTCCTTTTTCATAGCCTTCCAGTCGTAAATCGGGTTGCCCCAGAGCTGACCGTCTTCGCTGAAATAGTCGGGCGGAACGCCTGCGACCTTCTCGGGCCTGAGCTTCTTTTCGTCGATTAAAAACATCGGTAAATCCGCCCACACGTCGGCGCTGTCCATGGCTACGTAAATCGGCATATCGCCTATGACGGCAACGCCCTTCTTATTCGCGTATTCCTTGATTTCAAACCATTGTTTAAAGAAGATATACTGAACGAATTTCCAGAACGCGGCGCGCTTTTCAAACGAGAAGATGTCCTTGACGCATTTATGGTATCTCGCGTGTTCTTCGCTCCATTCCCACCACGGCTTGTCGCCCTCAAGCTCCTTGACCGCCATATAAACCGCGTAGTCCGTGAGCCATGAGTTTTCAATCTCAAACGCCTTGATTTTCTCCGCAAGCTCAGCGTTTACGTTAAGAAAAGCTTTCTTGAGCGTTGCGAGCCGTTTCTCCGCCGCAAAGTCGAATGCCGCCGTGTACGGCGAGCCGCCGTAAAGGTTTGAATCGAGCGTCTCCTTATCTATCAGTCCGTCGTTATAAAGCTCCTCGGGATTGATAAAAAGGTAATTGCCCGCGAAGGCGCGGAAGTGGTCAATCCTTACGACGTCGTAGGTTTTAAGCGCGTTTTCAAGC
>JAILGO010000118.1 GCA_024696725.1 Eubacterium sp.
TGTATGCCGCTGTTGGAGTTCGTTTCAATCCCTTCGTCTTCTTACGAAGTAAAAACAGCCCACTTGAAGTGAGCTGTTTTCCCTTGGCAGGGGCAGAAGGACTTTCTTCTCAACTATCGAAAGCTCCATCGGAGCTTTCTCCCAATCGCGGCATTTGTATGCCGCTCTTGGAGTTCGTTTCAATTCCTTCGTCTTCTTACGAAGTAAAAACAGCCCACTTGAAGTGAGCTGTTTTCCCTTGGCAGGGGCAGAAGGACTTGAACCCTCGGCACGCGGTTTTGGAGACCGCTGCTCTACCAACTGAGCTATACCCCTATATCTGATATTTCCTGTTGCTGATATACTATAACAGATTATAATTAAAAAAGCAAGAGTTTTATAAAAAAATCACAGGTATTATTTATACCTGTGAGCCTAAAAGCGTTTTCAATTTTATAAGCGTTGCCTTTTCAAGTCGGGATACCTGGACCTGAGATATGCTTAAAAGCGCGGCTGTTTCGCTCTGCGTTTTTCCCTCAAAAAACCTTAAGGTTATAAGCCTTCTTTCCTTGGAGTTAAGCATTTTCAAAGCGATATCAACAGTCAGCCGGTTGAATAAGTCGTCGCTTATATCAATAGGTATATCGTACTCGGCTGTATCGTCGTCACTATCGTAGCTAAGAGATACGGGAACGGTAACAAGCGCAGACAGCTCGCTCAATTCTTCGTATTTTATGTTACTGATTTCTGACAGCTCGCTTAAAGTAGGTTCTCGCTGATTATCAAATATGAATTTTTCCCTTACCTTTTGAACGAAAGCGCATTTTTCCTTAACCGAGCGTGAAACCTTTAGTATTCCTCCGTCGCGAAATATTCTTTTAATTTCCCCCATAATGACGGGTACTGCATAAGTCGAAAACTTATATCCCATTGTACTGTCGAAGTTATCTACCGCCTTTATAAGACCTACGCAGCCCGCCTGAAACAGGTCGTCATAATCTGTACCGCGGTTTCTGAATCTGTTTGCGACGGAATGCACAAGACCGATATTTTCAATTATCGTTTTATCTCTTTCATTAATTACCATTTTGTGCGTCCCGATATTCTTTTAACGAGAGTTACGGTAGTTCCCTTACCGTTCGAGGAAGTAACTCTTACTTTGTCGCAGAAGGACTGCATTACGGTAAAACCGAGTCCCGAGCGTTCTCCGTCACCCGTTGTATATAACGGCTGCGTGCAAGTTGAATGTTCTCAATTCCCCTGCCCTTGTCCCCAATTTTAATTACTATGTTATTACTGCTGTCAATAATTCCGTCTATGTATATTTTACCGCAGCGCTCTCCGTAGCCGTGGACGATTGCATTTGTAACAGCTTCGGAAACGGCTGTTTTTATATCCGCAAGCTCCTCGATAGTCGGGTCGAGCTGTGCTGCAAAGCACGCAGTAACGCCTCTGCAAAAGGCTTCGTTAATACTCTTACTGTCTACTGTAAGCCTGAATTCGTTAATTATCTCCATATTATGCCTCCTTGATAATAGCTATACTTCCTACGCCTGCAAGCTCAAATAGCTTTTTTGTATGTGCATTTACGCCGCGCACCTCGAGCGTACCCTTTATATTATGAATAACTGCGTATCTTCCGAGAACGAAGCCGACTCCCGAACTATCCATAAAAGTAACGTTTTTAAAATCGAGAATCAGGTGCTTCGGCTTATTCAGATTAATCTGTGCGTCCGTTTTTTCTCTTAGCTCCACGGCGTTATGGTGGTCGATTTCTCCCGATAAATAAACAATCAGAAGCTCGCCCGAGTTTTCAATTGAAATCATATTATCACCCTAAAAAATAATGCTCTGTTAAGAGAATAACAGAGCATTATTGCAAAGTTTGTTGAATTATAAGCCGAAGCCTAATAAATATTTTCTGACCTCGCGAATAAGATAAAATGAACCGCAGACGAGAGAAAGGTTATTTACCTTAACTGCGTCGGCAGGTTTTTCGATTATATATACGTTATCGCAGTAATCCTCAGCGATATCCGCAATAACAGAAGCGTCAAGAGCGCGCTCGGATTTAATAGTTGTAGCAAAAATCTTATTACATTTCGGAGCAATTATACTTAAGTAAGTTTCAGCGTCCTTGTCCGCAAGCATACCTATAACAGCAACCTCGTTTTCAAGATGAGGCAGAAGCTTCCTTGCAGCGCTTGGATTATGTCCGCCGTCGAGCATAACCTCTCCGATAATCTCCTGACGAGCAGGAAGCTTTTTCAGACGTTTTACGGACTCGACGCCTAATTCCTTTAACACAAGATTAACAAGCGCTAAATTTGATTTAACGGGACATAAGGTAAGTTTTTTACACTTATCCCTAAAAAGATATTCGAGCTCGGAATTATACAGAACGCAAGTACAGTCTTTTCTCAGAATACCCGATTTAGCAAGCGCTATCTCCTCGACGGTTGAACCGAGATAGTTGGTATGGTCGAGAGAGACAGAGGTTATTACGGAAAGGTTTTTATCCTCAACATTAGTTGCGTCGTCGGTACCGCCCATACCGCATTCAATTACCGCATAATCGACTTGTTGTAAAGCGAAATAATAATACGCAGCCGCGGTCAAAAGCTCAAATTCCGTACAGTCGCTCTCGTATTCCTTAATATAGTTAATCACCTGAGAAAAATCAGATTCGCTGATATATTCGCCGTCAATCTGAAGCTGTTCACGGTAATCGTCAACCCAGGGAGAAGTAAATAATCCCGTTTTAAAGCCTGATACAGTAAGAGCTTCGGCAACGGTTGCGGCAACGGTTCCTTTACCGTTAGTTCCCGCTATATGAATAATCTTTAAGCAGTTCTGCGGGTCGCCGAGCTTACATAAAAGAGCCTTAATGCGAGTAAGCCCCGGCTTAATGCCGAGGCTTTTTTTATCAGTTATGAAGTTCAGCGCTTCATTATAGGTCATCAGCCTATTTCCTCAATTGATTTTTTAATTGTAGCTATCTTTTCCTCAAGCTTGGCGGCTTCCTCTCTGTTCTGAGCGACTACCTTTTCAGGCGCTTTATTAACAAAGCCGGGATTGCTGAGCTTTTTATTAACGAAATCAAGTTTATCCTGAGCCTGAGAAAGCTCTTTTTCAAGGCGCTTTCTTTCAGCCTCAAAGTCTACTAAATCACCGAGAGGAATATATACCTTAGCGTCGTCGGTAATAACGGTAACAACGTTTCCGAGGTCGCCGAAGGAATCGGATACCGATACCTCGCTCGCAGAAGCAAGACGCTTAAAGAACTCTGCGCCGTTTTCAAAAGTAGCAATAGAAGCTGTTTCGATATAGAGCTTCGCCTTCTTGCTCGGCGGAATATTCATTTCCGCTCTTCTGTTTCTGATAGAGCGGATAGAGCTCATAATTTTTTCGGTTTCAGCCTCTTCCTCTTTAAATGAGAGCTTTTCGTCGTACCTGCACCATTCGGAAATCATAATGGATTCACAGTCGTGAGGAATTGCCTGATATATTTCCTCAGTTATAAACGGCATAAACGGATGGAGAAGCTTAAGAATATAGGTAAGTACGAATACGAGTACCGCTTTAACGTTGTTCTTAGCCTCTTCGTCGTCACCCTGAAGTCTTATTTTAGCTATTTCAATATACCAGTCGCAGAATACGTCCCATATAAAGTCATAAAGCTTCTGAACTGCAATACCGAGCTCATATTTATCAATGTTTTCAGTTACCTCGGCTGCGAGCGAATTAGCCTTGGAGACTATCCACTTATCCTCGGTAAGAAGAGTCTCGGGAAGTCCGTTATAGCTGTAATCCTCTCCAAGATACATAAGAACGAAACGGGCCGCGTTCCAGAGCTTATTAGCAAAGTTTCGGGACGCCTTAACTCTCTCGTCAGAAAAACGCATATCGTTACCGGGCGAATTACCCGTAGCAAGTGTAAATCTTAAGGCGTCGGCACCGTACTCGTCAATTATCTCAAGCGGGTCGATACCGTTACCGAGAGACTTACTCATTTTTCTTCCCAGGGCGTCGCGTACAAGACCGTGTATTAGAACAGTATCAAAAGGAACTTGTCCAGTCTGTTCAATACCCGAGAACATCATTCTCATAACCCAGAACGGAATAATATCATAGCCCGTAACAAGAGTATCAGTTGGATAATACTTCTTAAAGTCCTCTGTTTCCTCAGGCCATCCCATAGTCGAAAACGGCCAGAGCGCAGACGAGAACCAGGTGTCGAGAGTGTCGGGGTCCTGATGAATATTACTGCTTCCGCAATGAGCGCACTTATCGGGTGTTTCACGGCTGACGGTTATCTCGCCGCAGTCGTCGCAGTACCAAGCAGGAATTCTGTGTCCCCACCAAAGCTGACGGGAAATACACCAATCGCGGATATTTTCAAGCCAATGGAAATATGTTTTTTCATATCTCTTCGGTACGAATCTCGTTTCATCGTTTTTAACAGCGTCAATTGCAGGGCCTGCGAGCGGCTTCATAGATACGAACCATTGCTTGGATACCTTAGGCTCAATAGTTGTTGAGCATCTGTAGCAGGTTCCAACGTTATGGGAGTATTCCTCTATTTCAAGGAGCGCGCCTTCTGCCTCAAGGTCCTCTACGATAGCTTTTCTACATTCGTATCTGTCCATACCGCTGTATTTACCCCAGCCCTCTTTAATGTGAGCGTCGTCGGTCATAACGTCGATTACCTCGAGATTATGGCGCAATCCGACCTCGAAATCGTTGGGGTCATGAGCAGGAGTAATCTTAACAACACCTGTACCGAATTCTATATCAACGTATTCGTCGGCAATAACGGGAATCTGGCGGTGAACGATAGGAAGGTCGAGCATTTTGCCAACGTACTTCTTATATCTTTCATCATTGGGATTAACTGCAACTGCGGTATCGCCGAGCATTGTCTCAGGTCTTGTCGTCGCAAGCTCAAGATAGCCGCTTCCGTCTGTGAAGGGATATTTAAGATGCCAGAAATGACCGGGTTGCTCCTCATACTCAACTTCTGCGTCACTTATGGAAGTAAGGCAGTGAGGACACCAGTTTACAATTCTCTCGCCACGGTAGATAAGTCCTTTTTCGTAAAGTCTGTTAAACACCTCAACAACAGCCTTGTTACAGCCCTCGTCAAGCGTAAAGCGCTCTCTGTCCCAGTCGCAGGAGGAGCCGAGCTTTTTAAGCTGCTCGATAATTCTGCCGCCGTACTGAGCGCGCCACTCCCAGGCTCTCTTAAGAAATCCATCGCGTCCTAAATCCTCTTTAGAAATACCTTCTTTACGCATTGCCTCGACGATTTTAGCCTCGGTAGCGATAGAAGCGTGGTCAGTGCCGGGAAGCCATAAGGTATCGTATCCGTTCATTCTGTGATAACGGATAAGAATATCCTGAAGCGTATTATCAAGAGCGTGTCCCATGTGGAGCTGACCGGTAATATTCGGCGGCGGTATAACGATAGTATACGGCTTTTTATCCGATTTTACGTCAGCGTGAAAATACTTGCCGTCAAGCCAGAATTTATAAGTTCTGTCCTCAAACAGCGAAGGGTTATACTGCTTTTCAAGTTCTTTGCTCATTTTAACATCTCCTAAAAATAAAACCGCCTCGTCAATGAGGCGGAAATTCCGTGGTACCACTCAAATTACACGTTAATAACGTGTCACTCAAACCTTTAACGCAGGCGTTACGCGGCAGGCTAATTAAAGTTCTCACCAGTCGGGCTCATAAGCTACCTTCTTTCCGTTTAACTGCCGGCTCGCACCAAACGCCTGCTCTCTTAAAGCGCTGCGGAAATGCTCCTCTTATTCAAAGCCTTTTAATATTGAAAATATAATAACAAAATATCACTTCTCTGTCAAGAAAAAATATCAGTTATCGTAACGTACCTTTTTTATACCGAATACTGCTCTTAAAATCGGAGCTATCAGTTTAGGACTTTGAATAATTACAATTTTCACAGTAAGTATCCCCCTTATTTCTTACAGCACAGTACGCCGAGAACTATTACGGAAACCGCAAGCACTCTCGTTATCCATACAGTCGGTAAAAACAGCGCCGCTGCACAGCCTGCTCCGAAAGCAATCCACAGATAACTGATTCTTACGCACTTATATCTCATAGTAATTCCCGCCTTTTGCTGAATTTAATACATACTATGAAATAAGAGAAATATTGTTACCGGTAATCGTTACATTCAATTAAAAGTAAAACTCCCTTTTCAACAGATACGGTGCATTTATCATTTTCGATATAATTGCTTTGACCGTACTGCTCAAAAGGCTCAAGGTCGAGCCTGTCCTTACCGTAGAAGCCGGCGGTATAATGCGCGCCTTCTATTTTTATACCGTAGCAGGGCTTCATAAACGCAAATAACGAAAACCACTGATAGTCTTTATTGAAGCTTCTTTTCTTTTTAATAAGAGAAAGCCTGTTATTACTGTCTGCAATTACGCAATCGGCACCGTTTTTCATAGCATAATCAAGACATAGAATATTAGAGTAGGTATGGTCGAGCCTGCCACCGAGCGCTCCGAGAATAAGTAAATTTTTAAAGCCTTTTGAAACAGCGGCTTTAACGGCGTTAAAGGTATCGGTAGCGTCTTTTTCTACGGGAAACGATTTAATATTATAATCTCCCTCAGGCTCGTCGCTGCTGTCAAAATCCGCAATAATCAGGTCAGGCTTCAGCCCTATGCTTTCAAGTTTTTTATAACCGCTGTCGGCGGCAATAATATAAGCATTCGCCGGTATATTCTCTTTTATAAATTCTGTATCGTCAACGGGTGCGCCCGAAACGATTACACAGTCTATTTTTTCTGCCATTCCTTTATATCCTTAACCTCGTTATACATTGCTATATAGCTCTCGTGGCGCGATTTACCGATTTCTCCGTTATTAACAGCCTCGCATACTGCGCAGCCTTTATCGTTTATATGAGAACAGTTGGTCTGAAACTTACAGCTCTCAATATACGGTAAAAACTCTCTGAAACAATAAGGTAAATCGTCTTTAAGTATCTTTTCACATCTTTCAAAATCAAGTGAAGAAAAGCCGGGAGTATCCGCTATATAACCGCCGTCCGTTTTAAAAAGCTCACAGTGACGGGTGGTGTGACGGCCGCGGCCGAGCTTTTTACTCGTTTCTCCCGTAGCAAGCTTAAGTTCGGGATAAATGTTATTAAGAAGAGAGGATTTTCCTACTCCGGTATTTCCCGTAAAAGCACAGATTGAACCGCTCATCAGCTCTTTAATTTCCCCGCTTCCCGTACCGTCAGAATTATTACAACTGATTACCTTAAAGCCCGCTTTTGAATAAACATCCGCATATAAGCTGAAATCGGAAGAAAGGTCGGTTTTTGTAATTACGATAATCGGCTCAATCTCCTTATATTCGGCTATTGCTATCAGCTTGTCGATAATCAGCGTATTAATCTTAGGCTCGACGAGCGACGACACGATAAATAATCTGTCAAGATTCGCAAGCGGCGGCCGCACGAGAGAATTCTTTCTTTCAAATATCCTGTCAACAGTATTTTCGTGGTCCCCGTTATTTACTGTAATCTCGACGTTATCACCGACAAGAGGAGTTATTCCCTGTTTTCTGAAGCTTCCTCTCGCCTTACATTCATATACTCCGTCGTCTGTATCAACGTAATAGAAGCCGCCGATACCCTTAATAATCTTACCAGTCAAATTAAACTCCTGAATTCATTAAGGGAGGGCGTTAACCCTCCCGAAGTATTAACCGTTACTGTCGTCACTTACAGGCTCTTCAGCCTTTGCCTTGGTTGTTGTAGTAGTATTATCCTTAGAATACTTTCTAAAGTCGTAAGTAATACTTTCATCCTTCTTACCGTCGATGTCCTTAGTTTCAGCGGCGACGGTATCCTTAAGAGCTACCGTTATATTTTTAATTGATTCTGCCTCGCCGGTTACGCTGAAGCTAATCTGTGAGCCGTCAAGCTCAACAATATTGCTCGTTCTCGTATTACCATCAACGCTAACGCTGACAGTATCCTTAACGTATTCGCCGTTTTCGTCGAGAACCTTCGGAAGCCGTACGCTGAGCGAAATCTTAAGCTGACGCGCCGTCGTAGTAGTTGTAACGCCTGAAGATATAATAATCTTAATAGCGTCGTCCTCCTTAACCTGCTCGCCCTCGCTCGGCGATTGTGAAATAACGGTATCCTTAGGCATAGAACTGTCCTGAGTTATAAACGAAATATTCGTAAAGCCGTATTTTTCAAGGAAAGCTCGCGCTCCGCTCTGACTTAGTCCGTATACGCCGGGCATTTTATAGGTTTTAATCTCGGTAGTCGACGGTCCCGTAGAAACGTAAATAACGATTTCGTCGGACGCGTCGGCAACAGAGTCAGCCTTCGGCTCGGTATAGATAACCTTACCCTCGTCGACGTTTTCGGAAGATACCGTAAGAACCTTGAAGTTTATAAAGCCCGTACGTTCGAGATAGGTTTTAGCCTGTTCAAGAGTGGCTCCGTATACGTTAGGCACGGTTAAGCCGTCTTTAGCGGCGGCAACAAACAGAGTTACCTCGCTTCCCTCGAGCACCTTAGAGCCAACCTCGGGAGACTGTCTTATAATAATTCCCGGCTCAGCCTCGTCGGTCTGAACCTGTTCCTGAATAAACTTATATTTATATGCGCCCTTTTCGTTAGCGTCAATGACGGCGTCATAAGACATACCGACAAAGCTTTCAAGACGGTAAGTATTTTTCTGAATACCGTTAGTAAAAGCAAGTACAATCAGAATAATAGCGGCAATCAGAACGATAACGCCGATAATAACTACCGTAGCTACCTTCTTCTTTCTTGACGAGGAATCGTAATCGTCGTCGTATTCAGCTTTCTCTTCCTCAATCTTAACAGGCTTTATATCGTTTTTACTTACTACCTTCGTAGGATTTGTATCAACTTTTACCGTATAGTTGAATACAGTATTGGGATTCATAACGATTTCCTCGATATCAAGAAGCATCTCGGTCGCAGTCTGATATCTGTCAGCAGGATTTTTCTGCATTGCTCTTATACATATCTGCTCAAGTCCGACAGGGATATCGGGATTAATGTCAGTAAGCTTCTGAGCGTCAGCCTGAAGCTGCATAAGAGCAACAGATACCGCGCTGTCCGCTTCAAACGGTACTGTACCTGAAAGCATTTCGTAAAGAACTACGCCGAGCGAATAAATATCAGCCTTTTCGTCAGTGTACTCACCCTTTGCCTGCTCGGGCGCGATATAATGCACCGAACCGATAGCCTGTTCGGTAAGCGTTTTAGTCTCGCTTCTTGAAAAACGCGCGATACCGAAATCCGTAACCTTTATATTACCCGTAGGAAGAAGAATAATATTCTGAGGCTTGATATCTCTATGAACTATACCCTTATCGTGAGCGTGCTGTACGGCTCTCAGAATCTGAGTCATAAAGAAAAGCGCGTCATTCCACGTTATAGCTCCCTGCTTATTAATATATTCCTTAAGCGTAATACCGTCGATATACTCCATTACGATATACTGAAGCTTTTCTCCGAGATTTACGTCGTATACCTTAACGATATTAGGATGGGAAAGAAGAGCGATAGCTTTACTTTCGTTCTTGAATCTCCGTTTGAATTCCTCATTCGCGGAATACTCGTCCTTAAGAACCTTTATAGCGACAATGCGGTCGTCTACATTGTCGTATGCTTTATAAACAACGGACATACCACCTACGCCGATTATCTCGCGTACCTCGTATCTGCCGTCCAATCTTTTTCCGACATAATTTTCCATAATCCGACTCCGATAATATTAATTTGAAATAACAACAACAGTGATATTGTCACCGCCGCCGTTAGAATTAGCTCTTTTAACAAGTCTGTCAGCATAAGCGTAAAACTGACCGTCCTTTAAATCAGATA
>JAILGO010000128.1 GCA_024696725.1 Eubacterium sp.
GAAATTATAAAAGGTTTCCCTGTTAGACAGATAATTATATGGAAACGTAAAGGCGGAATTAATTTTAATTCCGGATACTTTTTGCCTACCTACGAAGTAATTTATGTGATTGCAAAACCGGCATTTAAACTAGCAAAAGGAGCAAACAAATTAGGCGACGTGTGGGAAATAATGCAAGAAATGAATAATCCTCATCCTGCTCCATTTCCTGTTGAATTAATTGACAGGATTGTCTCTTCAACAAATGCTAATTTGATTTTAGACCCGTTTGCTGGCTCTGGTACAACAGGCGTTTCAGCAATTAATAATAACCGCGACTTCATACTTATTGATAATAGTGAACAGTATTGCAAATTAGCGAAAAACAGAATAGACGGGAGAAAATGGAATGAATAGCGAATTACAAGTTGTCAATGATGTTGTCTATAATAGCTCTTGGAGGAATGCTTACTGGTTTGCACGCATGCTTATGAACACAGACCAATTCGGCGCAATTGGCAAGAGAGAAGGACTTGTTTTAACTCTTACTACTAAATTGGAATCTGTTCTTGAAAGCCCAGAATTATCGAACGACGAAAAGCTTACTGTATGTCGTGATATTATAGTTAAGGATATTAGTTATGCCGCTAGACAGGGCACAAAAACTGCATTTTCATATGAGGATTTTGCTGTGTCGTTAAACAACGAAATTCAAAGTTTGGACGACATTTTGGTTTTTATTGTTACGGTTCGATATATCGTATTGCCAACAAACGATGCGCTACGCAGAGTTCCGAGTGATGATGCGGCTTTTTGCAGAGACACCGCAAAAAGCATCCTTGATTCACTTGGCAAGCGACAGGTTGGTAAAGCAATTAGAGCATGGGATACACTGGGTGTCCGTGGTTGCTTAGATGCAGAAAGAATAGAAATACTGCACGAATTTACAAAATTGCGACACAATTTAGATGCATTGGAGTTAAAGCGTTCAGAAGTTGAGGATAACGCTATTCTTACCGCTTTTGTACAAGAATTTGAACGGCGTGCAGGGCAAAAAAGAAAAAGCCGCGCAGGAAACAGTCTAGAAGATGTTGCAACTTTTTTATTCAATTATTATGGCTTTGATTCTCATCCAAAGCCAGACCATTTTCAAACAGATATTGAGGTTGACAAATGGTTCAAATGCAAAGATGGGTGGAGCATTGGAATTAGTTGTAAACGCACTTTAAGGGAAAGATGGAAACAAGTGTCATCTGCCGATTCTAACGCATTATCAAGATATAAAATTAAGCAGATTTGGCATTTGATTACTTATGATAGAGATTTAAGTGATGATAAAATCACCATGTTGGGGCAACAACGTCAAGTGTTCTATCTTTTAGATACAAGCGAAAGGTATAAAACTGCTTCACAACACGTTGGAATGAAAGATTATGTTCGACCTTTAAGCCAATTAATTGATGATATTGCAAAAGAACAAGGAAAAACAATACGCGATTGACGTGCTTTCTTTTTAATTGTTTTATCAACGAACAATAAAAAAGAAAAGTTAACCTCAACAAATAGATTAAAAGGAGCGGATTATTACGCTCCTTTTTTCTTAGTTCAAAGTTTAGCTTTGCTGTGCGGTCACTCTCTGGTCGCTTTTCAGCGAGAGATTACGCAAACTTGGAAGCTTTATTTTCAAAACTCGTTGCGTTTCATAGGTCGTTTAACCCTTGATTCTCAGGCGTTTCACAGCTTTGGTTGTTTTCAAATCCCGTCCGGCAACGCTCTGCAAAACAAAAAGGCACGGAGTTCCGTGCCTTTTTATTATTTTACTTTAATCTTTACCGTTACGGTTTTAACCGCCGCCTTGTATTCGGCGTTTCCCGCCGCCTTAACCTTGACCTTTAGCGTGTACGTGCCTTTCTTAAGACCTTTCTTTATCGTGATTTTTCCCGTCTTTTTGTTAATTGTAATGTTCTTGTTTCCGCTTTTCTTCGCATAGGATACCGTGCCCTTTGCTTTGGTTACGGAAATCGCGTTTTTGCGGGCAATCGTCTGATTCTTTTTCCGGAGTTTTGCATATTTAACCGTCGGGCTCTTCGGCTTAACAAACAGCGCGTTGGCTTTCTTCGGAAGCTTACCGATAAGCTCCGTTTTTGTGCTTCCGCAAACGGTGCAGGTATAGGTCCTTACGCCCGTTGCCGTATAGGTAGCGGCTTTTGTAGTCTTACCGCCGTCCCACTTGTGCTTGCCTTTACAGGCGTCAAAGCCCGGCGCCGGGGAGTTATAGTGAATTTTAGCTTCGGTAAGATATTCGTTGCGCCTGCCGAATGTGATTTTATTCCACTCTTCCTGCGAGCCCTTATAATATACGTCCGAGAGCAATTCGCACTTTCGGAAAGCATAATCGGAAACCGTTACGAGCGATTTAGGTATTTCAACAACCTTTACCGCCGTGCATTCGTTAAACGCGTCCTCATCGATTGTTTTCGTGCCCTCGTTCATTTTTACGTTTTCGAGCGCCGTACAACTATAAAGCACGTTTTCGGGTATCGTTTCATTAACCCCCGGAATCTCGATGCTTTTCAGCGCCGTGCAATAGGAAAACGCATAGGTGTTCAGCGTTACGTTTTTTCCTAAATCCGCGTCTGTCAGCCGTACACAATCATTGAAGGCGTTCGGATATATAACGCAGCTGCTGTCGTCAAAGACGATTGACTTTATTCCCGACCCGGAAAACGCGTACGCATGAATATCTGTAACGGATTGCGGGAAAACGATTTCCCCGAGCGTGCCGCAATTACTAAAAGCGTACTGGTCAATTTCCTTGAGCCCGTTATTCAGCTTAACCTCTTTTAAAGCGGTACAGCCTGAAAAAGCATAGCTTCCGACTGTTTTTACGTTTTCTTTAACGGTCAGGCTTTGGAGCGCGGTGCAGCCTTCGAACGCGCCGTCGGCTATTCCCGTAAGGGAAGCGGGAAGCGATACGTCGAGCAATCCCGTGCAGCCATTAAACGCGGCGGCGCAGAAGCCCGTAACTCCCTCGTTAACGATTATATGCTTTATTTCCGTTTTTCCGGCAAACGGGGAGGTGTTGTAGCTCGCCATATTTCCGCTTGCGTCTACGTTCGGGTTATGGCTGATAACGAGCGTACCCGTTACCGAGTCAAAGGTATAGGTAACGTTCGTACCGTTCTTCGGGTCGTTGTAAGCATATTCGGGACGTTCCTCGTAGTCGCCTATATTGCCGCTTTCGGCAAAACCGAAGTCAAGGTAAGCGTACGCGTTAAGCGGCGAGGCAATAAGCCCGACTATTAAAATCGCCGTTAAAAGTGATAAAACCCTTTTCATTTTTTCTCCTTAATTTACCTTAACTTTAATCTTTTTACATACGCCGTTCTGAGCATAAGCGTAAACGTAACAGGTTCCCTTTTTGAGTCCCTTGATTACGCCCTTTTTGCTAACGGTTGCGATTTTCTTATTTGACGATTCAAAGAGAATTACGCGGTGTTTTCTTACCTTAAGCTTTTTGGAAGCGGGCACAGCCTTTGCTTTAAGCGTAAAGGTTTTCTTTGCCTTAAGATTAACTGCGTCCTTCTTTGCGTTCGTGGTAACAGCCTTTGCGTTTCCTACCGTTCCGCCCGCAGTAGCAACGTGTACCGTCTTTGAGGTTGAAACGACGTTGTCCTTTGCGTCAAACGCAACGACGATAAACTTATAGTAAGTTCCCTTCTTTACCTTGTTCTTGCCTATCTTCTTAACAACTATTGAAGCGGCGGTCGTTTTAGCCTGCTTTACGTACTTGTTGCCCTTTCCGCACTTGTTTCCGTAAACGATGAAGCGTACCGCGCCCTTTGGCTTTTTCCACGTAAGCTTAACGCTGCTCTTTGTAACCTTTGCAGGCTTTAACTGAAGCGCGGAGAACACCGTTCCCGTCGGGTCGGTTTCAGCGGCGTACTTAACGAGAAAGCTCTCCGCCGTCTTTTCGGAAGCGCCCTCGCCGAGAGCCGTTCCGTCCTTTCCCTTCTGCTCCGCCGGAGCCTCAGCGCCGCTTCCCGGAGGAACGGTTGAAAGGCTGTACGGGTCGGCAACGGTTTTAAGAATAATCTTCGGCTCGCCGTATTTGTTGTTAACGGTTTCAATATAGGTTTTGATTATCGTATTATCTTCCTTGGCATAAACGGTTACCTGCTTTGCGTTCATTTCTCCGCTCGCGTTCTGCGCAATTTTCGGGTCGCCGGTTCCGCCGATAACCATCGGCACGTTCGGCGCAAGATAATAGGTCGTAAGATTTGTACAACCTGCGAACGCGTCGCCGCCGATATTCAAAACGCTTTCCGCTATCGCAATTTCCGTAAGCGAGGTACAGTCAAGAAAAGCGGACTCCATAATCATCGTATATCCGTCGGGGATTGCGAGCTTTGTTACCTGATTTGACGGGAAAACCGTCTTTGGAGTCATAGGCGAGCCTATCATAAATTCGGCGCCTTCCGGAGCGTAGGTTTTACCGTTATAGGTAAGAGCCTGCGGAGCCGGAAACTCAACCTCTTTTGCGCTGCCTTTATATTCAACTATAAATACGCTGTGAAGCTTATTCGTCTCCGAGCCTGCCCA
>JAILGO010000135.1 GCA_024696725.1 Eubacterium sp.
CGGGCTTCGGCGGACTTTACGCTAATACTCCTCTCGGCCAGATGGTAAAAGAGTTTGAAGGCTGGGCTACGAATAAAGACAGAAGCTACGGCGACGTAGAAATTATTAAATCAAAGTTCGGCTATCACATTATGTATTTTATCAGCGACGGTCCCGCATATCTTGCTGAATGTAAGATTGCCGCTCAGGCTGAAATGGAAGACGAATTCGTTGATAAGCATAAGGTTAAGGAATATAAGAGCGTTATGAAGAAGGCTACCGTTGCTAAGCCTCAGAAGGCTTCGGCTGACGACGGCGCCGACTCTCCGATAGCAGACGATTCAATCGTTGACGACTCCGTTGTTGATTCAACCGAGCCCGTTTCGCAGCCGTAATATAAAAAAATAAAATACAGCCTTGTATTATTGAGATTAATGTTGTAGAATATTACAGCATTTAAATAACCCGAAAAGGAATGGTAAGTTATGGAAAAGGATACTGAAAAGAAGGTGTCAAGAATTGAGGCGAAGGCTGAAAAGGCACGCGCTCAAAGAGATGATATCAATAAACAGCTCGAGGAAATCAAGACTCAGATTCTCGAGGAAAAAGACGAAAAAGAAAAACAGAAGCTCCGCAAAAAGCGCGACGCTCTTATTGCCCGTAAGGACGGTATTGTAATTACCGACGAAAAGGTTAAGGTACCGATGAGCTCCGCCGCGAAGAAGGGACTCACCTCCTGTATAGCTATTGTACTTGTAATCGCTCTTCTCTTCGCTTATGTCGCTACGGGCTTTGCCAAGAAGGGCTTTATCAGTTCTCTCGGCTGGCCTCAGAAGGCTTTAACGGGTATGGTCGTTACCGACGCCGACGGAAAGAACCACAATATTAAGGTTTGTACATATAACTACTACTTCGCAGTTTATTATAATAACCTTAAGCAGAGCCAGCAGTATATGGCTCAGTACGGTGTAGACGACTCCTCCGAGGTTGACTTTGAAAAGGCGTTTGCAAAGCAGGAAACCGAGGATGAGGACGGAAAAAAGATTACCTGGGCTCAGAAGGCTGAAAAGACTGTTCTTGATAATATCAAGGAGGTTTACGGCTACTATTACGCTGCTGTTAAGGCTAACGGCGGTAAGGAACCCGAAATTACCGAGGAGCAGCAGAAGGAGCTTGACGAAACTCTTGACAGCTATAAGGACAGCGCGAAGGAATACGGCTTTACTCTCAGCGCATATCTTATGGCTGCTATGGGTGACGGCGTTGACGCAGTAACCTTTACCCGTGAAGCTACCGTTGCTTATATAGCTGAGAATTATCAGGAAAATTACCAGAAGGACCTTTCCGAAAAGGAATATACCGAGGACGAGTATAAGGCATATCTTAAAGAGCATAATAGCGAGCTTGAAGCCGTTGACGTAAAGTATTTTGAAGCAACCAATGCCGATGACGCAAAGAGCTTTGTTGACGAGCTCAGCGACGACGGTTCAAACTTCGCGGAGCTTGCCGCTAAGTACGCTGACGAGGACGATAAGGATTTATATAAAAACGAATCCGAAACCCTCTATACCGACGCAACACGCGCTGTATTCACTAACCTGAACGGCGCAATCTCCAAGGCGGAAACAAAGGAAAAGAAGGACGATAACGCGGAAACAGAGGAGACTTATCCCGGTTTCGACTGGCTGTTCTCCGATAAGAGAAAAGCAGGCGATAAGAAGGCTTATTCAACCTCCGTTGTATACATTGTAAAGCCCGCGAGAGTTTCCGATACAAAGACCGTAAACGTAAGACATATTCTTATTCAGCCCGAAAAGAAGGACGAGGACGGAAATACCTCTAATATCAACCTTTCCGAAGCTAACGCTAAGCAGAGAAAGGCAGCTAAGAAAAAGGCTGATAAGGTTCTTGCAGAATACAAGAGCGGTAAAAAGACCGAGGAAGCCTTCGGTAATCTCGCAAAGAAGTATTCCTCCGACGGTAACGCAAACGACGGCGGACTCTATGAGAACGTTATTCCGAATCAGATGGTATCGTCCTTTAACGACTGGTGCTTCGACGCTTCAAGAAAGAGCGGCGACGTAGCAATCGTTGAAACGGAATTCGGTTATCACGTAATCTATTTCGTATCTCAGGGCGATATCGAGGCATGGAAGTACACCGCGCAGCAGACGATGGCAAGCCAGACCTCAACAACCGACCTTGATAAGATTAAGGAAGACGTTAAGATTAAGAAGGCATATCCCGGCGCTTGCTATTTCGAGGTAGATACGGATATAGATAATTAATTATGGCTATAACACCTAAACAAAAGGAAATAGAACAGCTCAAGCAGGAAAACGCAAGACTTAAGGCGGCGCTTTCCGAAGCGGAATATCAGTGTCAGAGGCTGGAAATCATAAACTCAAATCTTGAGTCACAGCGCGACGAGGCTAACCGCGAGCTTGAGAAGAATATTGACGTTCTTCGTTCTATGAAAGAGGAAATCGAGTCAATCGTTTCTTCTCTTAAAAGTGAATAGTTATCATAATAAGAAATCCCCGTACGTATAATTGTACGGGGGTTTTTATTATGAACGGTGAGCTTACGGCAAGGAAGCATCTTTTACAGCTTGAAAACAGGGAGAGCCTTACGGTGACGGGAATTAAGGACGTCGACGCGTTTAACGATGAGGAAATAACGGCTGCGGGCGACTGCGGCGATATCGTAATTAAAGGAGAGTCGCTGAGGATTGAGGAGCTTAATCTCGAATCGGGACTACTGAAGGTAAAAGGGAAAATACGCGCAATAGTATATAACGATAAGCTTATCAAAAAGGGAATGTTAAAAAGGATGTTTTCCCAATAAGACTCGTCTGCGCGTACCTGCTGCTCGGACTTGTTTTCGGAATAATATGCGACGCGGTTCGTCTGCTTGAGCTTCTGCTTCCGTTCAGAGCCGCGGTTTTTATCCTTGACATCGTTATGCTCTGCGTTTTTTCTGTTCTCTACGTCTGTTTTATAATAGCACTTGAAAACGGTGTAATAAGATGGTATAATATTATTCTTCCTTTTGTAAGCTTTTCCACATATCTGTTAACAATCCGGCGAATAAATGAAAAGTTTTTAACATTGCTGAAATCGAAATGTGGAAAACTTAAGAACTCAATTTCAAAATTTTTAAAATTCAGTAAAAAATATTGAAAAAGCTATTGCATTAGTGTAATTAAATGTATTATAATACAAATGTTATAAACTATTTAAAGAGGTGCTCGCTTTGAAGTCTAAAGCAATGAAGCTTTTAAATCTTGATAAAAAAGGCTGGCTGCGCGTTGCGGCTATTGTCGTTATTGCGATAATCGGCATTTATTGCGCCGTTGCTCTTTTCGGAAACTATTCCGATATAAGCCGTCTTAAGGTAAGAGCTAACGAGGTTAACGCCCGGTACAGCGAACAGGTTAATGAAAACGAAAAGATAAAAGCTATTCTTGACTCGGAAAATAAGGACGAGTATATAGAACAGAAGGCGAGGGAAAAGGGCTACGCAAAGGACGGCGAAATCGTCTTTTACGACATTTCCTCGGGCGATTAATTAAAAATTTAAGCAGCCTGCGAGGCTGCTTTTTTTGTGAGGTATATATGGATATGTTAATGACTGCGCCCTGTCTTCTCGGCGTTGAGGGACTCGTTGCCGACGAGCTTAAGCTTATGGGCGCCGGGGAGGTAAAAGCCGAAAACGCAAGAGTGTTTTTCAGAGGCGACGAAGCTATGCTTGCGCGCGCCAATTTGCGCTCGCGCTTTTCGGAGAGAATACTGATTGTTCTCGACAGATTTTACGCGACTTCATTTGAGGAGCTCTTTGAATGCGTTAAGGCTCTGCCGTGGAGCGATTTTATCGGCTCGCGCGATACCTTCCCCGTAAAGGGTTTTTCGCTGAATTCCGAGCTCCGTTCCGTTCCCGACTGTCAGAAGATTATTAAGAAAGCGGTCGTCGAAAGTCTTAAGGAGGAATACGGCGTAAGCTGGTTTGAGGAAACGGGCCCCGTGCATCAGATTCAGTTTTCAATAATGAAGGACGAGGTAACGGTAATGCTTGATACCTCGGGCGCGGGACTCCATAAACGCGGTTACCGTCCCGTCGGTAACGAGGCGCCTATCCGTGAAACGCTTGCTGCCGCGATGTGTCAGCTCTCAAGACTCAGACATTACCATACTCTTTACGACCCCTGCTGCGGAAGCGGTACTATACTTACCGAGGGCGCTATGCTCGCCGATAATATCGCTCCCGGTTTAAACCGAAACTTTGAGGCGGAGAGGTGGTCGGTTATTCCACAGAGCGTGTGGAAAACCGAGCGCGAAGCGTGCGGCGACCTCGTAAAAAAGGATACCGATTTTATCGCCTTCGGAAGCGATATCGACCCCGCGTGCGCCGAGCTTGCAGAGGTGAACGCAAAACGCGCAGGCGTTGATAAAAAAATCAATATCAGCGTATGTGATATCAAGAGCTTTACTCCGTCTACCGAAAGGGGAACGCTCGTAACCAATCCCCCTTACGGCGAAAGAATGCTCGATATCAGGGAAGCCGAAAAAATATATAGAATTATGGGTGAGCGCTTCGTAAGAAAGCAGGGATGGTCCTACGGTATTATTTCTCCCGACGAGAGCTTCGAAAAGCTTTTCGGAAGAAAGGCGGATAAGCGCCGTAAGCTTTATAACGGTATGATAAAATGCCAATACTATATGTATTTCAAATAGCATATTATGTATAGGTTATAACATATTTTAAAAATAATTTGTTAATACTATTGACAAATAGGAAAAACTTGCTAAAATATATATTAGCACTCCGAATGTGAGAGTGCTAATTCAGGACGATAATAATTTAAGAGGTGATATAAATGACTATTAAACCACTTGCAGACAGAGTTCTTCTTAAGTCGGTAGAGGCTGAGGAAACGACGGCGTCGGGACTTATTCTCGCCGCTTCTGCACAGGAAAAGCCCGAGGTATCCGAGGTTGTTGCGGTAGGTCCCGGAACCGAAAAGAATCCTATGACCGTATCGGTCGGCGATAAGGTAATTATCGGCAAATATTCGGGAACACAGGTTAAGCTCGACGGAGTAGAGTATACAATCGCCGAGGTTAAGGATATTCTCGCAGTAGTAGAGTAATCAGGAGGCGTTAATTATGGCAAAAGATATTATTTACGGTGAGGATGCAAGAAAGGCACTTCAGGCAGGTATAGATAAGCTTGCAAATACGGTTAAAATCACGCTCGGTCCCAAGGGCAGAAACGTTGTGCTTGATAAGAAGTACGGCGCTCCGCTTATTACTAACGACGGCGTAACAATCGCTAAGGAAATCGAGCTTGAAGATTCGTTTGAAAATATGGGCGCTCAGCTTGTGCGCGAGGTTTCGTCAAAGACTAACGACGACGCGGGCGACGGTACGACTACCGCAACCCTTCTCGCTCAGGCGCTCGTTCGCGAGGGTATGAAAAACGTTGCCGCAGGCGCGAACCCTATGGTAGTTAAAAAAGGTATCGAGGCAGCCGTAAAGGCAGCCGTTGAGGCTGTAAAGTCGGGAAGCGTAGCCGTTAAGGATAACGCTGATATCGCCCGTGTCGCTACGGTTTCCGCAGGCGACGAGTATATAGGCTCGCTTATTGCCGAGGCTATGGAAAAGGTAAGCGCCGACGGTGTTATTACCATTGAGGAAAGCAAGACTGCTGATACCGTTTGCGAGGTAGTTGAGGGTATGCAGTTTGACCGCGGCTATATCTCTCCTTATATGGTAACCGATACCGATAAGATGGAAGCTGTAATCGACGACGCTATGCTTCTTATTACGGATAAAAAAATCAGTACGGTTCAGGATATTCTTCCTCTTCTTGAAAGCGTGCTTAAGTCAGGTAAAAAGCTTGTTATCGTTGCCGAGGACGTTGAGGGCGAGGCTCTCCAGACTATTCTTCTTAACAAGCTTCGCGGTACCTTTACATGCGTATGCGTTAAGGCTCCCGGCTTCGGCGACAGAAGAAAGGATATGCTTCAGGATATCGCCGTTCTTACGGGCGGTACCGTCGTTACCTCCGACCTCGGCTTAGAGCTTAAGGATACTACTATGGATATGCTCGGCACAGCCCGTCAGGTTAAGGTAACTAAGGAAAATACAATTATCGTTGACGGCGCAGGCAATGCCGACGACATCAAGGCAAGAGTTCAGCAGATAAGAACCGATATCGAGGCTTCAACCTCCGCTTTCGACAGAGAAAAGCTTCAGGAGCGTCTTGCTAAAATGGCAGGCGGCGTAGCTGTAGTCAAGGTCGGCGCCGCAACGGAAACGGAAATGAAGGAAAAGAAGCTTCGTATCGAGGACGCTCTCGCTGCTACAAAGGCTGCGGTTGAAGAGGGTATCGTCGCAGGCGGCGGCGTTGCGCTTATTAACGCCGTACCCGCAGTTGAAGCGCTTCTTGAAACGGATGACTCCGATTTCAAGACTGGCGTTGCTATCGTTCTTAAGGCGCTTGAAGAGCCGGTTCGCCAGATTGCCGCTAACGCGGGACTCGAGGGCTCCGTAATCGTTGATAAGATTAAGAACAGCGATAACGGCTACGGCTTCGACTTCGCAAAGAACGAATATGCCGATATGCTTGACGCAGGCATCGTTGACCCCGCTAAAGTAACCCGTTCAGCGCTTCAGAACGCTGCTTCGGTTGCGGCTATGGTTCTTACAACCGAAAGCCTTGTAACCGAAATCAAGGACCCTGCAGCCGACGCGGCGCAGGCAGCAGCAATGGCAGCAGCACAGGGCGGCGGAATGTATTAATAAAAAATTAAGGAGAGCTTAAATGCTCTCCTTTTTTTATTTGTATTCTCTTTCTATTCTCGGATTAACCATAAGCGGCGAAATATCGACGCTTGCCGTGTCGCCGGGCTTTATGTCGGTTCCCGTTATGTCGATTGCCGTGTGCGAAAGACCGATACCGCCGATAACGTAGTGAAGCTCGCCGTTGATTCTTACGTACATTCTCTTTTTGTTGAGAAAACGCTTAATTATTCCGAGTATATATCTCAGGTCGTACTGCTCTTTTTCTTTTGCAAGTCCGAAGCCGTCATAGTGACCGAAAGGCACTATGGCGATTTTAGTTTCGCGCTTCGTCGTGTATGTGCCGTTGTAACCGACTGCATAGCCCGCAGGCACGGTCTTGACGTCGACTACCTCGGCTTCAAGAGAGCCTAAGCGGTGAAGTCCCGTCTTGCTGTCGGTAATAACTCTTCCCGTAAACGCCGAGCCGATTCTTACCGCGTCGAGCGTTACGCCGGTTGAGTTAAGAAGAGCGGGGGAGTTTGCGCAGTGCATAATACCTGTTTCTCCGACCTCCTTCTTAATCTGCTCAGCCGCGTCTTTAAATACCTCAAGCTGTGAAGCCGTGAGCGCTTTGTTCCTGAAAGCAGAAGAAAAATGAGTGTATATTCCTGTGAATTCAAGGTTAGGGAGAGCGTAGCATTTTATAGCTTCGCCGACCTCGCCCGGCATAAAGCCGTAGCGTCCCATACCCGTATCAATCTTAAGGTGACATCTGGTTTTAACGCCGAGCTTTTCGGAAACCTCGTTCATAACCCTCGCCGCCTCAGTCGAGCCGATTGTAGCGATACAGCCGTTTTTTGCTATCGTTTCCGCCTCGCTTTCGACGCAGGTCGAGCGCATAACGAGTATGTCTTCGCCGTCGAGGATTTCCTTTAGTACGGGGATATCCGTAACCTCGGTCACCGCGAAGGTCTTTATCCCGTGCTCCTTCAGAGCGAGCGTAAATTCCTTAATGCCGAAGCCGTAGCCGTTGCCCTTTACAACGCCTATTACGGGTACTCCCGCTTTTTCTTTTATCAGCTCAATGTTTTCACCGAGCTTCGTTCTGTCAATTACATATCTGCTCATAGTATTCCTTTTAAGCCTTCTCTCTGAGGAGGATTATCTTATCTTCTTAAGCACCTCGGTACCTATGTTATAAAGCTTGTAAACGGGCTTGTTGATAACGTAGTCGAACTCGCCGACAAATTCCTTCATGTAACCGCCGAAGCCGTGCTTAAAGCGCCAGAGTCCGTAATGCGGATTATCGGGGTTCTGACAGTCGCCGCTTATTCCGCCGAAGTCGTAAACCTTACAGCCGCATTCCATACCCCATTGCATCATAGCCCACTGAAGCGCGTAGTTCGGATATACGTTTCTGTGCGCGTTCGAGGAAGCGCCGTACTGATACTTCATTACGTTCTGTCCCCATTTTATAGCGAGCGTGCCCGCAATCGCCTTGCCTTCGTAATACGCCATATAGAGCCTTGCGTCGTCGGTCATACAGTCGAGTATTTTTTCAAAATACCATTTAGGTCTTGTAGAGAAACCGTCGCGCTCGCCCGTTTCCGCCATAATTGAAACGAAATCGTCGAGAGCCTCCTTGCCGCATATTTTAACCTCAACGCCCTTTTTCGGAGCCTTTCTTATACGGTTGCGGTAATCGGGCTTAAAGGTGAGCATAAGCTCCTCCTCGCTCATTCCGTTATAGTCGAAGCAGTATACAAAGCGCGGCTGTACGTTTTCAAAATCCATACATCCGGGATTAAGCTCAATAAAGCCCTTGTCGACGAGATGCTTCTTATACGCCTCGTTTTCAATAACTATTTCCGGGTCGATTTTAAGACAGTAAGCCTTGTACTCCTTACCGATATTTAACAGAGCGTCAAAGAGCGCGTCGAAGGTATCGAAATCGTCCTCGTCAGCCACGAAGCCTCTGCACGCGTACATAAGCGAGTTTCCGATAACGGGAATAGAACGGATAAGCACGGCTGCGGCGCCCTTTATTTCTCCGCCGTCGTCCTTAAGCATAACCGCCTCCCATTTCCACGCGGACTTAACCTTCGCCCATTTTGACGAATGCTGAAAAAGTCCCTTCGGGTGACGCTTTATAAAGTCCTCGTATTCGTTAAGATTGCTTTCATTAACTCTTTCAATCATAGCTTTTCTCCTTAACATACATTAAACTATATTATACCATACTTTAAGCAATAAGTAAAACATTATTTCTGACTCTGTTTTATATATAATATTATATATTGAAATTTGGTGAAATTAATGTTAAAATACTATTTGTGATATTTTGCGAACTTTGCGGCATACTTTTCTTGAGGTGCCGATATGCTTTGCGAAACAGAAGAGGAAGAAAATACTTCCGCTGAAAACGATTCTCAGGAGAAGGAATCGCTATTTGAAACAGGCTCGATTACGGCTCAGAAGGACGGACATTTTATCCATTGCCTTACCGTAATAGGTCAGATTGAAGGACATTTCATTCTTCCGAGCCAGAATAAAACAACTAAATACGAGCACGTTATTCCCCAGCTTGTCGCGATAGAGGAAAGCAAGGATATTGAAGGGCTCCTGATAATTCTTAATACCGTCGGCGGCGACGTTGAAGCGGGGCTCGCAATAGCCGAGCTGCTCTCAACTATGAAAACCCCGACCGCGTCCCTCGTTCTCGGCGGCGGTCATTCAATCGGCGTACCGCTTGCCGTTAGCTGTAAAAAAAGCTTTATTGTTCCGAGCGCAACTATGACCGTGCATCCCGTAAGAATGAACGGAACTGTTCTCGGCGTTCCGCAAACTCTTTCATATTTTGAAAAGATGCAGGACAGAATTGTTAAATTCGTTTCCGCTAATTCAAAAATAAGCGCTGAGAGCTTTCGCTCGCTTATGATGAAAACGGGCGAGCTTGTTATGGACGTCGGCACGGTGCTTGAGGGCGGAGAAGCCGTAGAATGTGGTCTGATTGACTGCCTCGGCGGTCTGTCCGATTCGCTCGATTTTTTAAACCGTGAGATTGAGGAGAGGGGATAATGCTCTATACAATAATTGATATAAGCGATATTTTTTATCGTTATGATGTTAGAAAAGAGCGTTGCCGTTCAAGTAACCCGTTTGACTATGTAAGGTCGGGCTATTATCTTGAAAACGCCGCTCTGTTCGGAGGAGAAAATGATGTCAGTTATAATTGCGATATTTCAAGCCATATTACAGGCGGTATCATATATAATCCCCGTAAGCCAAAGCGGACACGCGGCAATCTTTCATGATTTCGCGGGACGCGCCGACGGCACGGTAACAATGCTTACGGGCGCGATAAATATAGGTATTGCGCTCGGAGTTTTCGCCTCAAGCATTAAGCTGTTTATCCGTATCGGTAAGGAGCTCGGAAAAAGCGTCGGCGATATAATACAGAAGGATTTCAGCCTGACAGGTATGAGCGCCGCGCAAAGCTTCTCGCTTTTGCTTCTGATATCGTTCGTACCTATGCTGCTGTGGTTGGTTCCTCTCGGAAAATACGGTATGCTTTACCGCGTGTTAAAAGCAACCGCGTATAATAATACTCTGCTCGACGACGGCGTGTTTATCGCGTTTCTCGGCGCTCTGCTGTTTCTCGCGGCGCGTCAGCTTTCTCTCAAAAAGCAGGGAAGGAGCGTAACTCTCGCCGCGGCAGTTACCGCCGGCGTGTGCAGTGTATTCTTCGTTCCCGTTTCGGGAC
>JAILGO010000178.1 GCA_024696725.1 Eubacterium sp.
TTATGCTTACTGATATTGAAATTGCTCAGGCAGCCGAAATGAAAAACATAAAGGAAATTGCCGCAGGCTTAGGCATTCCCGAAGAGGAAATTATGCCTATCGGTCATTATAAGGCAAAGATTATGGATAGATGCGTTGACCGCCTTAAATCCAATAAGGACGGAAAGCTTATTCTCGTTACCGCGGTTAATCCTACTCCTGCGGGCGAGGGTAAAACTACCGTATCTATCGGTCTCGGCGAGGCTATGGAAAAAATAGGTAAAAAGGCAATCGTTGCCCTTCGCGAGCCCTCTCTCGGTCCCGTATTCGGAATTAAGGGCGGCGCTGCAGGAGGCGGCTATTCTCAGGTAGTACCGATGGAGGATATTAATCTCCACTTTACAGGCGATATGCACGCTATCACCTCCGCAAATAACCTTATGTGTGCTATGCTTGATAACTCCATTCAGCAGGGTAACGAGCTTAATATCGACCCTCGTCAGGTGCTCGTTAAGCGCTGTCTTGATATCAACGACCGCGCACTGCGTAATATCGTATGCTCTCTCGGCGGAAGACTTAACGGCGTTCCGCGTGAGGACCATTTCATTATTACGGTTGCGAGCGAGGTAATGGCAATTCTCTGTTTAAGCGAGGACGTGTTCGACCTTAAGAGAAGACTCGGTAATATTCTCGTTGCCTATACCTACGACGGTAAGCCCGTATACTGCCGCGATATTAAGGCTAACGGCTCAATGACGGTTCTTCTTAAGGACGCGCTCAAGCCTAACCTTATTCAGACTCTTGAAAATACTCCCGTTATAATGCACGGCGGTCCGTTTGCGAATATCGCTCACGGCTGTAACTCAATCCGCGCTACGAAAACGGCGCTTAAGCTCGCGGATTATACAATTACCGAGGCAGGCTTCGGCTCGGACCTCGGCGCTGAAAAATTCCTTGATATCAAGTGCCGCTTTGCGGGACTCAAGCCGAGCTGTATCGTGCTTGTTGCGACGGTACGCTCTATGAAATATAACGGCGGCGTTCCTAAGGACGAGCTTAAGGAGGAAAATCTCGAGGCTCTTAAGAAGGGCAGCGTAAACCTCGGCGCTCATATTGAAAATCTTAAGAAATACGGCGTACCCGTTGTCGTTGCCATTAACCATTTCTACGCCGATACTCAGGCTGAAATTGATTTTGTTGAAAGCTTCTGCCGCGAAAAGGGCGCTGACTTTGCGGTTACAAAGTGCTTTGCAGAGGGCGGAAACGGCGGCACGGAGCTTGCCGAAAAGGTTGTTGAGGCGTGCGAGAAGGAAAATAACTTCCACCACCTCTATCCCGACGATATGTCCGTTTACGATAAGATTGAAACAATCGCCCGTGAAATCTACGGCGCTGACGGCGTGGACTATTCAAAAGAGGCGAGAGCTGCAATCGACGGATTTATTAAGCTCGGCGCTGATAAAATGCCGGTATGTATCGCCAAGACTCAGTACAGCCTTTCGGATAATCCGAAGCTTCTCGGTCGTCCCGAGGGCTTCCGTATCTCGATTAATTCCGCAAGTCTTTCAAACGGCGCAGGCTTTATCGTATGCCTCGCGGGAAGCATTATGACTATGCCGGGACTCTCTAAGGTTCCCGCCGCGTTTAATATTGATATCGATGAAGAGGGAAGAACGGTAGGTCTTTTCTGATGAAGGAATATATAACCCACAGCTACGGGGAGACTCTGTCCCTCGCGTTACGTACAGCGAAGGAGGTCCCGAAGGGAAGCGTTATCGGCTTTCTCGGTGAGCTCGGCGCGGGAAAAACCGCCTTTACCTGCGGCTTTGCCGAGGGGCTCGGAATTAACGCCGAGGTCAGCTCTCCTACCTTTGCTATCTGTAACGAGTATATCGGCGACGGCGTTAAGCTATGCCATTTCGATATGTACCGTATTGATTCGTGGGACGACCTTTATACAAGCGGCTTTTATGAGGCGCTTGACAGCGGCGCGTACGTCCTCTGTGAATGGAGCGAGAATATTTTCAGCGCGCTTCCCGACGATACTCTTATTATAAAAATTGAAAAGCTCGGCGAGAATGACAGACGCTTTACTTATATGTCAAAAGCCGAGGCGGAGGTTTGAGTGATACTTTCGGTAGATGCCTCGGCGGTTACGGCGTCAGCCGCGCTGACCGACGGCGATAAGATAATAAGAAATGAATTTATAAATAAGGGACTTACCCATAGCGAAACGCTTTTACCTATGATTAAAAGGGTAATGGACGGTATCCCGTTCAGCGAGCTTGAAGCGATTGCAATTACCGCAGGTCCGGGCTCATTTACGGGAGTCAGAATAGGCGTCGCTACGGTTAAGGGTATAGCGTTTAAATTCGAAACGCCCTGTATTCCCGTATCGACCTTAGAGGCGATTGCTTACGGCTTTACCGACGAAAACGCGGTAATCTGCGCTGTTATGGACGCAAGGCGTATGCAGTTTTATAACGCTCTGTTTAAAGTCGGAAACGGCGAGTTTAAACGCCTTACTCCCGACAGAGCGATTTCAATCGACGATTTGCGCGATGAGCTTAAGGCGTTTGAAAGAGTTATTGTTGCAGGAGACGGCGCAAGGCTCTGTATGGAGAATATTGCGCTTGATAACTGTGAAATCGCCTGCGAAGAACTTGTCTATCAGAACGCGGTTTGCGTTGCAAAGGCCGCTGAAAACAAAAAAAGAATTCCGCCTAAGGAGCTTATGCCCTTGTATCTCAGACCTTCTCAGGCGGAACGCGAATTAAAACTGAAAAAAGGAGAATAACTATGGTAGTTTTAGCGTCAGACCATGCGGGATATCCGCTTAAAGAGGAAATTAAAACACATTTAGACGAAAAAGGAATTGAATATACCGACGCGGGCTGTTATTCTCCCGAGCGTTACGATTACGCAAAGTCCGCCCAGAAGGCGTGCGATATGGTTGTATCGGGCGAAGCCGATAAAGCTATTCTCGTCTGCGGAACGGGAATCGGTATTTCTATGGCGGCTAATAAGGTAAAGGGAATAAGAGCCGCCTGCTGCAGCGATTATTTCTCAGCGAAGTATACAAGAGCTCATAACGATGCTAACGCGCTTTGTATGGGAGCGAGAGTTATCGGCGCAGGCCTTGCGTTCGAGCTCGTAGACGTTTTCCTTGAAACAGAATTTGAGGGCGGACGCCACCAGACCCGCGTAGACCAGATAACGGCAATCGAAAACGGCGATAAGGTATATTAAAATAAAACAGGGAGGGCGTTGAGCCCTCCCGTTTTTTACTTATATATTTCTTCTTCAAGACTTTTGAATTCGCTCTTCGCGTTTTCAAGCCACGCCTTGCGCCGTTCCTCAACGCCGACGGTGAACTCTGCGTTTAGGAACTCCTCGGTCATAGCCGTACCGAGCGTGTCCGCGATAATCCATCCGCCCATACACAGAACGTTACTGTCGTTAATTACCCTGCACATTTTCGCGGCGTAGGTCGATTCACAGCAAGCGGCGCGCACGCCTTCGAACTTGCCCGCAACCTGAGCCATACCCATTCCCGTTCCGCAAATCAGTATACCGAGCTCTGCGTCCCCGTTCTGAATATCCCCGGCAACAAGCGGAGCGACCTCAAAAAACGGAACGGCAGTTTCGCTGTCCGTCGGACCGTAAGCTTTAACGTCACAGCCCTTTTCATAGAGGTACCTCTCTATCGTTTTTCTTAAAGCGTAGCCCGACTTATCCGAGCCTATTGATATCTTCACTTTCAACGCTCCTTTTCTTATCTCTGTTAAGATTGATGAAATAAACGACGATATTAACCGCAACGAAAGCAAGGTTAATAAAATATACGGCAAGAACGTAGTTTATTCTTTCGGCTGCAAGCTTTGCCGCAATTCCGGCGATATATCCCGCCTCAATTAGTAACAAAAACCTCAGACTCGTCGAAGCCGCGGTTTTTGCCTTAATGCTTTTAATGAGATTGACGGGCCAGGAAAGCCCGAAGCAAATAAGCATAACTGTTTCAAGTATTTCAGCCATTTATTCGTCTCCTAACTGTTTTTTGGTATTATATCATACCTTAAAACGATTGTAAACCGAAGAATTCCGTGAATGTCTGCGCCGTGCGGCAGAATAAAAAAACAGGCTGAATTCAGCCTGTTTTTTTATTCCTCGTTTGAAAATATCGCTTCTATGAGAGCGTCGTAAACTTTGACAGGGTCGGTCAGGAATCTCTCTTTAATCGTGTTAGCCTGCTCAACTGTCGGAGCGTAAAGACTAAGCTTCATAAACTCCGTTTTGTCCGAGCCGATACGCATATTCACCGTGTAGGTATCGTTGTTCTTTACAATAACTACCTCGTTTTCGCGTCTGTAGGTTTCCTTCGATATTATTTTCTGAACGATGTGCATACTGCGCTCGCGTACTGTGTAGGGAAGGTCCTTTTCAACAAGGTCAATGCTTGCGTTGATGTCGCCGTTAAGAGAAAGCGCGCCGTCCCCGCCCTCAACTATCGTTCCCGCCTCGATAAGCTTTCCTATCGCGTCGGATACCTCGAAGTGATTTGCAAGCATACCCTCGTCAAGCGCTCTTATAATAATGTCCGCGGTAACTCTTCCGCTCATATTTGCTACAATGTAGCTTACGAGTATGCTTATTTAACTTACCGAGCGAAGACCGCCGTCCTTTACGCCTGCCATAAACGCGTCGAAGCGAAGGCTCGGATCTACTGCGTTTTCGTTAATGCCGTTGTTTTCTTTGTTACTCATATTATCACCGCCGCTATTATATCACATTGTACTTTAACTTGCAAACATTAAAGTAATAATGTATAATAGATATACTATTTTTCGGACGGTAAATTATGATTAAACTATCAAAAAGATTGAAAGCCTGCGCAGACCTTGTGCGCGAAGGCTCAAGGCTTGCCGACGTCGGCTGCGACCACGGCTACGTACCAGTTTACCTTGTTCAAAGCGGAAAAATCAGAAGCGCCGTCGCCTGCGATATCAAGGAAGGACCCCTGTCGTCGTGCAGGTCGCTTGTAAGCGATTACTCCCTCGGCGATAAGATTAAGTGCGTGCTTTCCGACGGTCTTAAAAACGTCGGTGAAAGCGAGGCGGACTGTATTCTTATAGCGGGAATGGGCGGCGAGCTTATTTCTAAAATACTGACCGAATGCGATTATGCAAAAGAAAAGCATATTATTCTTAATCCTATGACTCATCCCGAGCTCGCGCGTAAGTGGCTCTTTGAAAACGGTTTTGAGATAATAAACGACATTATCGTTCATGAGGATAAGCACAGCTATAGCGTGTTCGACGCTGAGTACAGCGGTGAAATCAAGCCCTATACGGATATTGATTGCTTTCTCGGAAAAATTAACGACTATTCCGACAAACGGTTTTTTGAGCACCTTTTGAACTATCTCGGGAATAAAGAAAAAAGCGGCGAGGACTGCTCTGCCGTAATCGGTGAAATAATCAGGAGATGTAATAATGACAACGGTTAAAAATATCTACGATTATATTAATTCAATAGCGCCGTTTGACGCTCAGGAGGAGTGGGATAACTCCGGACATCTCGCGGGCGATTTCAGAAAAGAGGTTAAGCGCTGCGTGCTTTCTCTTGACGCAACTAAGGACGTCTGCCGCTTTGCCGCGGATATTAACGCCGACCTGCTTCTTACCCACCATCCGATTATTTTTAACGGTATCGACAGCGTGTTAAGCGACAGCGCGGTCTATACTCTTGTTAATTCGGGCGTAGCGTGTATCAGCGCCCATACAAATTTTGATATTGCCGACTGCGGTATAAACTTTAACCTTGCCTCCCTGCTCGGTTTAAAAAATGTTAAGCGCGTTGACGGAAGCTTTATCGTTACCGGAGAGCTTGAAGAGGGAATGAGCATAGACGACTTAGCCGAGTATATTAACGATAAGCTTGAATGCTCGGGTATAAGATATACAGATACCGACAGACTTATTAAAACCGTGGCTCTGGGCGGCGGCGCCTGCGAGGAGGAGGCAGAGCTCGCTTTTTGTAATGCCGACTGCTTTGTAACGGGCGATATGAAGTACCATAAAATGCTCGATATTTCCGAAACGGGTAACGCGGTTATAGCCGCGGGACATTTTGAAACGGAGAATAAGCCGTTCCTTATGCTTAAGGAAAAGCTTGAAGCGGTATTTACCGACGTTGAATTCGTAGCCGCTCCCGTATCTAATCCGATAAAAACAGTTTAAGGTGTAAAGGTATGGCACTTGACGGAATATTTTTATCCATACTTAAAACAGAAATAGAGGACGCCGTTCTCGGCGCAAGAGTAGATAAGATATATCAGCCGTCAAAAGACGAGCTTCTGTTTTCATTCAGAACGTTTGACGGCGTGCGTAAGGTAATGCTCTCCGCAAGAGCAGACAGCGCGAGAATACATCTTACGAATCAGTATGCCGAAAACCCTAAAAATCCCCCTATGCTTACTATGCTTCTGCGTAAGCGCCTCGGCGGCGCAAGACTCAGCGAGATTAAGCAGGAGGGCTTTGAAAGAATACTCACTCTCGTCTTTGACGCAAAAAACGATTTGGGCGACCCTGTAAAGTACAGCCTTATTATCGAAATAATGGGAAGACACAGTAATATTATACTTGTCGACGGCGACGGCGTAATCGTTGAGTGCGTTAAAAGAATCGACGAAACCAAGTCGGGCGTGCGCGAGGTTCTGCCGGGACTCCGTTACGAGCTTCCGCCGGCACAGAAAAAAATGAATATCCTGAGCGACAGCATAAAGGATATTGATAAAGCAATAACCGCGTCGAATCAGCCGAAGGCGAAGGCTGCGCTTAACGTGCTTCAGGGCGTTTCTCCGCTCGTCGCGCGTGAGCTTGAAAACGGTATGGGACTCTATGATTTAAGAAACAGTATCGCGAACCCCGAGCCCACCGTTGTGATTATTGACAAGCCGAAGGACTTTACTTTCTTTAAGCCTGTTCAATACGGCGGGCTTGCAGAGTATAAAAGCTTTGATACCTGCAGCGAGCTTATAGATTACTATTACTACGAGCAGGTTAAGCACGAAAGAATTAAACAGCGAAGCAACGACCTATTCAAGCGGCTGTCCGTCCTGCGTGAAAGAGCGATAAGAAAAGCTCTTAACAGAAAAAACGAGCTTGAGGAATGTAAGGATAAGGATAAACTCAAGGAGTACGGCGACCTTATCAGTACTTATCTTTATACGCTTGAAAAGGGCTCTCCGTTTTACGACGTTGAAGATTTTTATCACGGCGGCGAGACGGTGAGAATTCCTGCCGATATTATGCTGACCCCTGCACAGAACGCTCAGAAGTATTATAAAGAGTACAGAAAAAAGCAGGTAGCTGAGGATAAGCTTAAAATCTTTATCCGCGAGGCTGAGGATGAAGCCGAATATCTCGATACCGTAATCGACGAGCTGTCGCGTGCGGAAACCGATGCGGAAATCACGGCTATTAAAAACGAGCTTCACGATTCCGGCTTCCTTTCAAAGCGCGCGGTAAAAAAGAGCAGAGAAAAAAAGCTTCCGCCTAAAAAGTATATTTCAACCGACGGTTTTACCGTGCTTGTCGGAAGAAATAACGTCCAGAACGACGAGCTGACTCTCAGAATTGCTAAAAACTACGATATGTGGTTTCACGTTAAGGATGCAGCGGGAAGCCACGTTATAGCAGTGTCTGACAAGGCGAAGCCCTTTACAGATAAGCTCATACGTCAGGCGGCGATGCTCGCCGCATATAACTCGAAAGCACACGCCTCGTCAAACGTTGCGGTGGATTATACGATAGTAAAGAATGTTCATAAGCCTAACGGCGCTAAGCCGGGTATGGTAATATATGATAATTATAATACGGAATACGTTACTCCCAATGAGGAGGAGCTCAGCGA
>JAILGO010000180.1 GCA_024696725.1 Eubacterium sp.
GTAAGCATATTTTCTCCTCCGTTATTTTAATAAAATAATTATAACACAGAACAAATAATATTCCAACAATAAAATTGAATAATCTTGTTGAAAAATGCAGGCGAAACTATTATAATATTTGTAATAATTAACGGAAAGGAGAATTATGGATTACTCAACTGACAGCAGAAAAAGCTTTTTGTATTTTATTAAAAGCACGGATTTTATAACTCTCCTTCTGGCGATTTGCGCTTCCGCTTACGGACTCGCGCTCGTTTACAGCGCTACATATAAAAATCTCACAGACGGAAAAATCATTTCAAGCGACGTAAGGTCAATGTTCGTAGCGGCTATGCTGGGACTGATAATTGCGGTCGTCGTATCGAATATCGACTACGAGATTATCTCAAAGCTCTGGCCGCTGATTGCGGCGCTGTGCGTCGGGCTTATGATTTTTACCTTCTTCTTCGGTAAGGCTCCGCCGTCGCGTCCCGACGCTAAAAGCTGGCTTGACTTAAAGATATTTTATTTCCAGCCGTCTGAGCTTTTAAAGGTAGGCTTTATCATTTCCTTTTCGTATCATCTTGATATCGTAAGAGATAAGATTAACGAGCTTAAAACCGTTATTCTTCTTCTCGTTCACATAGCGGTACCCGTCTTGCTCGTTATGATGACAGGCGACGCGGGCTCGGCGCTGATATTTATGATAATGTTTATAGGAATGCTGTTCTTCGCGAGAGTTCACTGGGGTTATTTTATTGCCGGTATCTGCGCTATTATAGTAGGCTTTACGGTGGCGTGGCGGGTCGGAATAATCAGCGGCCTTCAGAGAACGCGTATCGTCGCTCTTTTCTATCCCGAGCAGTACGAGGCGGTAATGTATCAGCAGGAGCACGGAAAAATCGCGCTCGGCTCGGGCGGTCTTTTCGGTCAGGGTTACCTTAAAGGAGATATGACCCAGGCTGTTACGGGCGGCGTTCCCGAAAACGAGAACGATATGGTATTAACCGTTGCGGGAGAGGAGCTCGGTTTTATCGGCGCCTCTATAGTTGTACTTCTTCTCGGCTTACTTGTTCTCAGAATACTGAGTAACGCAATAAGAGCGAGAGATAACGTTGGCTATCTTATGTGCAGCGGTATCGCGGTAATGCTTTTCGCGCAGGTACTTGTTAATATCGGTATGGAGCTTTCGCTTCTTCCGTGTATCGGTATTACGCTTCCCCTGTTCTCCGCGGGCGGCTCAAGCTCGCTGTGTATATATATGGCGATAGGCTTGGCGCTGTCGATTTACCGATACTCAAAAACGCCGAAGGAAACTCTATTCTATACAAGATAAAAAACAACGGCTTAAACGCCGTTGTTTTCTATTATATTATATTTTTTTATTACGCGGCTGATTTTACTTATAAACGGCTCGCCGAAGAGGAAAAGGAACACAGCCGTCGTAACGCCGAACACGGCGGAAAACGGAGCTCCTGCGGCATAGACGGACAGCATACCGTGAAGCGTGATATTTGAGCCGTAGGTCATTAGTACCGTCGACAAATCGACTATAAGTCCGTAAAGCGCAAAGCTGAGCGCGAAGCCTACCAGCGAAAGAGATACACGGCTATGCTTTTTCTTCAGAAGCAGACCGCTTATCAGTCCTACCGCGCCGAGAGCTAACATCTGAAACGGGGTCCACGGTCCCTGACCGAAAATGAAATTAGAAACGAAGGCAGACAGCGCGCCGACGATAAATCCCCTCTCCGCTCCGAGACAGACCGCCGAGATAATAACGACGGCGGCTATAGGCTTTACCTGAGGTATAAGATAAAACACGGCGCGCGAAGCAACTGCGATAGCGACAAGAGAAGCAGTCAGGGTAATCTCCCTCGCGCTGCTTTTTCTTTTTTCAAACTTAAAAAACATCAGAAGCATTGAAAAGACGATAAGCACCGCACAGGGAACGTAGTAGCTAACCTCGTTAAAAAAGAGCTGCCACAGTATAAAAAACGCAAGCAGAAGAGTAACGTACACTCCGAAAAATACGACTGATTTTCTACTGCTCATAAGCTATATCCTCCGAGCAGACTGCTTTTCCCCCGGTAAGCCTCGACAGCGAGGTTGTATAAAAGCCGAGAGATGAGAAAAAGCTTCTTTTCGCGTCCGTTACGGTTACCGCGCCGTCCGACATAAATGAAACGAAATCCGCCCACTCGCCGACGAAATCCAAATCATGACTTACCATAAGAACGGTTTTCCCCTCGTTTACAAGCCTTACGAGAAGCTCGCCGAGTTTCTTTTTAAGCACGGCGTCGAGTCCGCGCGTCGGCTCGTCAAGAATAATAATATCCGCGCTTCTTTCAAGCGCCTTGGCGAGCGCGAGCCTCTGAGCCTGACCTCCCGAAAGGTCATAGGGATGGCGCTCGCTTATATCGCCGATTTCAAGGTAGTCGGTAATCTCGCCGAAGGCGACCTCGTCGGCGCATTTTTCCTTAGTGAAAAGGTCCTTAACGCTCTGAGTAAGCATTGATATCCTTCCGTCGGCTTTTACCTTTCCGCGATAGGGTTTATATACGCCCGCAAGGAGCTTTAACAGCGTAGTTTTTCCGCAGCCGTTACATCCTATAACGGCGTTGATTTTTCCCTTATACACCTCAAGAGAGCAATCCTTTAAAACGTCGCATTTCTTACTGTACGCATACCACAGGCGCTTTGCGGTAAGAGCGGCTTCGCCCTTTTCTACACTTTCCTCCCTGCTTTTTACGATGATACTTTTATCGCGGAATCTGAAGCTCGTCGGAACAGCCGAAAGCATTGAATTTTCCGTACTTTCAAGAAAAGAAAGCATTTCGCCCGGTGAAGCGCAGAGAAGCATTTTTCCATTATCAAGAAGGATAACGCTGTCGGTATAGCTATAAAGCAAATCCGAGCTGTGCTCTGACATAAGCACGGTTATATTAAAATCAGCATGGAGTTTTTTTATCAGATTTACAAATCGCTCTGCCGCTACGGGGTCAAGCATGGCGCAGGGCTCGTCGAGGACGAGCACGTCGGGCTTCATCATCATAACCGCGGCAAGACATACAAGCTGCTTTTCGCCGCCCGACAGGCTTGCGGTATCCGAATTCAGCTTACTTTCAAGATTGAAATAAGCTGCAGTTTCGGCAATAAGAAGCTCAATTTCCTTATTGCTTTTTCCGAGGTTTTCGACACCGAACGCAAGCTCGGCACGTACCGAGCTGCACACAATGCTCTCCTCGGCATTCTGAGAAAGAAAGCCGACGGAGCCGTTAACGCTGAGCTCACCGCTCATTTCTCCGAACGGAGCGATTTCTCTCTTAAGAAGAGACAGCAGAGTCGATTTACCTGCCGCGGAAGCGCCCATAACGAGATTAAAGCTTCCCCTTTCAAGAGAAAGCGTTACGCCGTCAAGCGCTTTATATTCACTTTCGGGATAAGCAAAGCTCAGGCTTTTGAGCGTGACAGCTTCCATTGAACGTTCTCCTTAAGATTAATAACAGACGGTATCATACCGAAGAATAAAAAGCATATAACCGCAGGCATGCTTAGCCTTTTAATGTATATTTCGGGCTCGAACACAAAGCTCATATTACCGATAATTTTCTGAAACAAAACGAATATAAACAGAGCCGAATATACCGAAAGAACGGCAATATCCTCCGCTCTCATTTTATAGCGTCCGCGTCGGATTACCGAC
>JAILGO010000006.1 GCA_024696725.1 Eubacterium sp.
AGAATTCCGCCTGCAAGATTTGATGGTTTTACAGCTTTGCTATTGTTTCGTTTACGATTTCTTCGGGGTTAAAGCCGTCGACGTCGAGCATTTCAGCCTTTACAAGCGTTGCTTTAGCGATACCGAGATAATTCTCGGCAAGCTCTTTAATATAACCGAAGCTGTAATCGGGAACGTACGGACCGCCCGCAGTTGTTACGTATATAAGCTCGCTTGCTTTACAAAGCCCGTGAGGAGCGCCGTCGGAGGCGTATTCCGAAACGATACCCGTAACGTAGATATTTTCAATATAGAGCTTAAGAAGCGACGGGAAGGATAAATCCCAGTACGGCGCGGAAACAACGATTTTATCAGCTGAGGCGAACTGCTTCGCGAGAGTAAACATACCGTTCGAATAATCGCCCGACTCAATGAGTCCCGTTCTTTTTTCAAGCATTTCTTCGGAAAGCGGCTTAAGGCCAAGCGAGGGAAGATAAAGCTCCGTATACTCATTTCCGAGTTTAGTAAGCAGCGCTCTTGCTATCCTATCCGTACGTGATTCGCTCCGCACGCAGCAGTTAATATATAAAATCATAGCCCTTCTCCTTTCGTTCAAATCTATTATATCATAAATGATATTGAATTAACAGCCTCAGTTGTATTGAAACAAAAGAGCGCTTGTGTTAAGATAGCTTTAAGGACAGGAGGGATAGAATGGACTTTAAAATTCATATCGCCTACGGCTTTCACGTTAACTGTTATCACTCATACCGGGGAGATACAAACGACGAGCAGGGCTTCGGCTCGGATATAAGAATTATCCGTAAGATTATCGAGACGCTTGATAAGCTCAACACCGAGGGAATTCCCGTCAGGGGAACGTGGGACAGCGAAAACTTCTTTTCGCTTGAACAGATTCTTCCCGAATACGCGCCCGATATAATTGAGGGAATGAAACGCCGCGTAAAAGAAAACGGCGACGAGAATATAATAATGGGCTACTCTAACGGCGCGCTCGGCGCAATGCAGGAAAACGAGCTCACGGCGTCTGTTGAGCTTGCGGTAACTAATCCGCAGGGCTCGGGACTCCGCGATATTTTCGGCGGGTGCGAGATGATAGTAAGACCGCAGGAGGTAATGTTTACGCCGTCTCAGGTGCATACATACAATAAGCTCGGCGTTAAAGCGCTCTGTCTTTATTATTCCTGCGTACCGTTTGACGCCTTTAAAACTCTGATTCCGCTTCTTGACGACGAAAAGGCGTTCAATCCGCTGACCTTTGAATACAAGGGCGAAGGACTTACGGTGATTCCTACCTATTCAAACGCCGACGTGTGCGACGCGGGCTGTCTGCGCGCGTGGGTTAAGGAGCTTCGCGAAAAGCAGGAGAGCGGAGAAATAAAGAACGACCTGTTTATCTTTATCAATATGGACGCCGACGCGATATTCTGGGAGAGTCTTAACCTTCCCGTAATAGGTAACAGACTCGCGAATACCGACGGAATACACGGACTTGTTAAAGAGGTCGCCGACCTCGATTATATCGTATTCGATACGCCGGGCGGATATTTGAAGAATCACTCTCCCGTCGGAAACGTAAGCTTTACTCAGGATACTGCCGACGGAAACTTTACGGGTTACGCATCGTGGGCTGAAAAGCCGTATAACCGTAAAATCTGGACCGCGATAGAAAGAAGCCGCGCCGCAGAAAAAGTCAAGTCCGACGAAACGGATTTTCTGAACAGAATCAAGCTTCTTTCAACTACTCATTTCGGACTCGCAACGCCCGTGCTGAATATCCAGCGCGAAACGGCGGCTAACGCTCTCGCGGGCGAGCTTATAAGCTTTGCGGCGGACGGCGACGGAGAGCTTACGCTATACAATATCAGCGGCGGAACGCTTCAGTGCGTACAGCTTGCGTGCGCAACGGATAAACCGATTAAAATAGAGGCTGACGGGCTTAACGCTTATACCGTAGTACCCGTCAGAGCGAACAGCGTTTTCGTTATGCTGAGCTTCGACAGCGTTAAGGACAGCTATAAGATTAAAGCTTCCGCTGCCGTGCTTCCGACAAACAGCCGGACGGAGCCGTTTACTCTTGAAAGCGGCGGAGCGAGGCTTGAATTCGGAGACGATAACCGCATTAAGAGCTTTATTTATAACGGCAGGCTTATAGGCGATAACGGCTTTCTTTCTTCGTATCTGACTTACGGCGGAAAGCGTTATGAATTCAGCTTTGACCGTAAGATAAGCGTTGATATTATCGGCGGAAAAGCTGTTCAGCTATACGGAAGGATTATGCTGCCCGACGCTCTTGAGCAGGGAAGCTTCAGCTTTACCTTCTTTACCTCCGACGCCGCGGAGGGAATATTCGTTCTCACGGACGTCAGCTATCCCTATACAGCCGAGCGCGACGCTATTTCAACTGAAAATTCAACGCTTGGAAGATATACGGATATGAAGTGGGAGGAAGCCGTACCGTTTTGTATTTCGTTTAAAAATACGGACTGCGTGTCGGTAATCAAGCGTAATTTCGAGGGCGATATTTCCTCATTTTCCACGGCGTCCTACGGCGAAGCCGACGAGAAAAATAAAACGCTTGCTTCCTTTAACAATCAGCTTACGGCGGGCGCAGTAGGCGTAACGGACAAAAACGCGGGAATCCTTCTCGGCAGCGCGAGGGGAGTGCTGTCCTCGATGGCGTTCTGTCCTATGAGGTTAGCTGAGGGCGGTAAGGTTTTAATGAATCCGTTCGG
The DNA here is from genome assembly GCA_024696725.1 of Eubacterium sp. Classification (GTDB taxonomy): domain Bacteria; phylum Bacillota; class Clostridia; order Oscillospirales; family Acutalibacteraceae; genus Eubacterium_R. The sequence continues at coordinate 2,736 of JAILGO010000006.1, forward strand.
CACGTTCTACGGAAATCAGAGACACCATAAAAACCGCTCGAATGACAGAATACCGCTCACCTATACGCTTATAGCGCCTCAGGGTAAGAGCCTCGCTCCCGCTTATAACGGAAGCTCCGAGCGCGCGGTGATGTGTATTCTTCCGTTCGGGGGAGAAATGCCCGAAAGCGAGCGCTTAAATAAGCTGATTGCATTTTCCGACGGAGCCTTTGCAACGGGAAGCGACGGTATCCTTTCGCCCTTTAAAGACGAAAACGTTTCCGTTCACAGCGTGGACAACAAGCTTGAAAACGCAAAAATCCGCTCGCCGCTTATGAGCGGAATCAAAGGGAATCTCGGTAAATATATTGTACGCGGAGTAAGGGCTGTAAGCTATATCGTACGCCGTCAGAAAAACGCAAAATAGAGAGAATAAATAAAAACCGCTCAGCTTAGGCTGAGCGGTTTTATTATTAATTATTTAACTGTGAATTTAACCGTAATTGTCTTTGTGAGCTTATTGTAGTTTGCGTTGCCTGCGGCTGTAACCTTAATCTTAACCTTGTAGGTGCCCTTCTTTAAGGCCTTCTTAACGGTTATCTTACCCGTTTTCTTATTTACGGTTATGTTCTTATTGCCCTTTGCTTTCTTAAAGCTGAGCTTACCTTTTGCGTTCTTGACCGTAATCGCTTTAGCGCGCTTAACCGTCAGGTTTTTCTTTTTAAGTTTAGCAAGCTTAAGATTAACCTTCTTCGCCTTTGCCGTCAACGTATTCTTCGCCTTTGCTATAGCGAATCTCTTAAGCGCCGTTCCCGTGTAGTTGCCCGCGCCCGTAATGATTACCGAAGCGCTGCCTGCGTTCACGTTATTATTATAGCTTACCGTATAAGCTGAAGCCGGAAGGAGCTTTCCTCCGAGCGTTACGCTTATGTTCTGGGTAAACGGTTTACCCGTATAAACCTTATTCGTAACTCCGCTGATAACAGCCTTGCTTATATCGGACCTGTTAATCTTGAAGGTTCCTGTAAATTCGCCCTCGTAAACGCCTCTGCAGGTAATCTTATAGCTTGCGGTTCCCGCGTTTACGTTGTTTGTATAATCAACGTCATAGGAGTCTTCGCTGAGCACGGTGCCGTCGTCAAGCGTGATTACGAAGTCCTGAGTAATCGCTTCGCCCGTGTAGGTCTTGTCAATTACTCCGCTTACTGTTGCATTGCTGATGTTAATAACGGGAGTAATAATTGTTGAAACCTTCTCGGACTCGTTTTGATTCTCATCCTTTGCAAACGCACTGACCATAGTTGATGTGTCGGTTCCGAGATTTTCGCTGAACGAAAACGCGCCTTCGCTGTCCGCTGTTACGTTAAATGTCAAAACATCAACTGCGAGATATTCAGTTGTCTCATCCTCACCCGTTTCGTCATTGTGGTAAGTATCGGTATGCATAGTCGTTTTGTTGACATTCAACTCAACCTCTGCGCCGGGCTCGGTAGTACCGGTTACGGTATAATTGCCGTCCTTATCAGCGTAGAAGGTATCCTCGTCAAGCGAGATTACGGGAGCTACGTTATCTTTATTTACGTAGAGATAAGCAAGCGTTTCATCCGTTACGCCGTCGTGAGTATACTTAGCCGAGATTTCAAGCGAAATTGTACCCTCGAAATCGGGTATTCTGAATACGCCGGGTTCGATTTCGTCAAGCGGTAAGGAATAATCTTTACCTTCTGAATCGGTAAAGCCCGTCTGGCTTACCGTGATAACGGTATCGGACGATACGTCCGTATTGCCGTCCTTTGCGTTTTTAACGGTTACGGCGAAGCCGTCATTGTTTACCGTCGCGTTATATATTCCGTCAACAGGCTCAATCTCAATGCCGCCTATGCTTACGTCAAAGGTTACGGGCTTATAAACGGGAAGAAGCAGAGCGCCGGTCTGTGCCTCCTCGCTGTACTCGTCGTACGAGGTTTCCTCTCCGTCGAGCGTAATCGAGTTGGTCTTATATGCCTGAACGCCTACTTTATAGGTCTTTCCTGCCTCGAGAGCTTTAATACCCTGAGCGGCTTCCTTGCTGATTGTAACGGTTTTTCCGTTTCCGTTCGTTAAGGTTGCCTCTTCGCCGTCGCCGCCAACAGTCATAGCTATTTCGATAGAATAGGTTTCGGTCGCCTCGTCGTAAGCGAGTCCCTGAGTAGAAGCGAAGTCCTCGTTTGTAAGATTGAAGCCGCGCTCTGTGTCAACCCACTCGGAGCCGTTCTGCTCATAGATAGTGAGCTTATAGCCGTCGGCGTTATTAGCCTTCTTCCAGCTTGCCTTCATTGATTCGTTACCGATAAGCTCAAGAGTCGCATTTGTCGGAGCCGTCGGAACGGTTGTATTTACGTAGTGATAAGTGCTCGGTGATACCCAGCTTGCTACGGGGATTTCAACCTCTTCGCTTTCGGTCGTTCCGTCCTCCTTCTCGGCGGTAACCGTTGTCTTCTCAACAAGAGCGGTGGTTACGTAGTAATCGTCGGTAGGAGCAACGTTGCCCGACCTGTTAAGAGTTACTATCTGAACTCCGTTAACGTTTGTAATAGGCTGACCCTCTACGATGTAATCGGTTGTAACCTGCTCTTCGCCCTTTTCGTTAACAGTCTTTTTGCCGAAGTAGGTATAAAGAGTGTAATCCTTTCCGTCCTCGGGATTTTCAATCTCTGCGCTTACGGTGTCGTTTGTAATCGAAGCGTTAAGTCCCGTTACGGGAGTGGTAGCAAGACCGTGAATATCGAAGTCAACTGCCGCCTTTACCGTTGTTACGCCGCTGAGCTCGGCAGCCTTTTCCTTTGAAACCGACAGGAAAACTGCCTCTTTGTCGACGCTTCCGTCGTCTTTATAGGAGAAGGGACCTACCCAGTAGTTATAGCCTGTTGTATCGTCTCCGTTATTCATAACCTCGGGGAGACGCTTAAGGGTAGTAATCTTATTGCAGGAGATAGAATCCTCGAGCATATCAATATCATCCGCGTCCTTCGGAACAACCGCAAGGATAAGGTCCTCGCCGTCGGCAATACCTGAGGTGTTAACTCTTACGGACTGTGAGTATTCGTTAAGAGTCGGATTGTAAGACGCGTTATGAACTCTTGTCTGAACGGGGGCAATATTTGCCGACGCAAAGGCTACAGCCTCTTCGCCGTCGGGAAGCTCAACAACCTCGGGCTCGCCGAGCGCAACGGTTGTAACGCCTGCATTTTGTCCCTCGCTGTTGATAATAATATCGTCCCAGTTAACCTCGTCAAGGTCCTTGAAGAGTCTGCCCGTGAATTTAACCGTCTTCGGGAGAATATAGGTAATTCTTCCGTGAACGATACCGAGAGCGTGACCCTCCGCTACGATTGCGCCGGCAAGCTTTGCGTTCTTGAAGAAATCCGAAACGCTGCCCTCGGGGAATGCGCTCTGAGCGATAATCTTGAACTGAAGCGAAGCGCCGAGAATCGACTTACCGCCTATTCCGGGGATACCCGCGGGGAAGTTAAGCGAGCAAGCCGCAAGACCGTATGTACCGATGTACATATACATCCAGTCAGAGCCGTCGGTTGCGCCGCCTGCGTATGTTTCAAGACCGAGACCGAAGTCTGCAGAAATAGTATTGTTAAAGAAGCTGAGCGGTCCCGAAAGCGGGTCGGGGTCGCCGTCCTTGAAGTTGAAAATCTTGATGCCGAGACCGATATCGCCGCCGAAGGTTACGCCGCGGTAGGTCTTTGTCGGAATCGTTTTGGTACCGTAGGTTATCTCTTTACCCGTAAGGTAGATTCCCGCTTCCGCGCGGTCTATTACCTTAAGGGTTGACGGTCCTACCTTAAGACCTACGTCGGTACCGATAAGACGGAGCATACTCGGTCCTATCTTTGCTGTCAGCTTTCCGTCGATTACCTTAACGACCTGACCGGTAGTTGAAAGGGTAAGCACGACGGGAGGAATACAGGTATAGTTTCCGTCGATAGTTGACGCAAGACCGCTGATTCCTCCGCCGCCGCCCGTGATTGTTACGGCAGGAGTAGCGGGGGTTAAATCAATTCCAACGCCGTTTGTCATATTAAGTTCAAAGGAAAGCTTTTCGGGGCAGAGACGTCCGTTTTTAAGTCTTACAAGCGTTAACTGCGCCTGCGTTTTGAAAAGGTTTTTAACCGTGAGCTCGAACTTAAAGTCGTAGAGCTCCTCGCCCTTAAAGGTATTGACCTCGCCTTCCATGCTTGCGCCGCCGAAGCCGAGAACGTTGGGCTTTGCGTCCTTTTCGTCCTCGTCGTCGTCCTTGCCGGGAATTGAGGGAACCTTAAGCTTGCCCTTTGCGTGAACGCCGTTGCAAACGAACTGCGACTTAGTGTTGAGTCCGTAGCCGAGCTTAAGCATTTCCATCTGGGCAACGAAAAGGTTAATCTTGAATTTACCCGTAAATACAAGGTTACCCGTTGTGTCAACGCTTGCGCCCTTGACCGATACGCCGTTTCCGGGAATGTCGATATTTATATATGCGCCGTTTTTATTCGGATTAATCCCGAACTTAACGCCGAGCTTGCTGTCATAGCCGTCGAAGGTAAGACCGCCGCCGTCCTTGGGAGTATAGAACTTAAAGGTCGGCGAGTTAAGCGAAATCCTGCTCTGGTCGAATTCAAGCGTTCCGTCGGGCTTCAGGCGGAAATAGCCGTTAGCAGCGTCCCAGTTAGCGGTAATCGACGGGCTGAGCGCCGCAACGCCCGCGTTGAATCTATAGTATTTAACCGAGCCGTCTTTGTTGGTTTCTACAAGATACTGGCCTCTGTATTGCGCAACGCTCTTAATACCGTTAGCCTTTTCGTAAGAGGTAATAGCGTTTGTATCAGCTAAAGGAACGACCTTATAGAGCTGCTTGCCGCTCTGAACCTTATCGGGGAATACCGCAAGATACTGCGCGTCGCCCTTCATATCAAATTTGTCGGGCTGAATCTGTTGCTGCTGAGCCTCTTCCTGAGTGGAGAGGTTACGGTAGCCCCAGAGCGATGACGAAACAGCAGCAAGCTTCTGATAATAGTCGCTGTACCTCTGAATATACGCCGGCTCGGACTCGCCGTATGTGGTAAGAGTATTGTTGGCGTAAGAAACCGATGCGGCATAATAGTTGTCGTGGCCTTCAACTCCGCCCGCCATACTGTAATAGTAATTTCTGCTTGCAGCAACAAACGGTGAAGCAAAGCCGTAGCTGTCGCAGTTTACCTCAAGAACGGTATCGGGTTCCGTTGCGCTTACGCCGTTTGAAATAACGGTACGCGAAACAAGACCGTTGTATATGTTACATGTCTGAGCATTTACGGGAATATCCTTAAGCTGAGTGGCTGTTATTGATTCGTGTCCGGTCTTTGCGAAATTCTGAAAGTCCACTTCAAGACGGTAGAAGGTAACAGGCGAAACATTACCGTACATATCGCCGTCGCCCATTGCCATCTCTTTAGTTGAAGTGAGAACGGAAACGCAACGCACGCCCCAGTTTACTGAATCGTCGTTCGGGTCAATCTTAACCTCGTCAAATTCCGTAGCCTGTGTGTCGCCCCCATTGAGCTTTACAAGGCTGAAATACGAATTAAGAGTATAGGTTGAGCCCTCGCCTACAAGCCAATACTTTAGAGCGAGTTCTCCCGATACTGTATATGGATTTTCATCTTCTTCATACATCTTGAAAGAATCAGTTGCGTTATAACGAACATCAACTCTTGAAACGGAAAAGCCGCTGAATGTATCAGGTAAAAGCTCGTATCCCGTTGTGTCGACTTTGGCGCCCGCTTTCATATAGCGTAGATACTGAACGCCCTGGGCGTCAAGCTTGGTTTTATCCGAAGGCATAGTTGCTCTCGGAACGGTATGCGCCTTGCTGCCTACCATAGCCATCTGATTAGCGGGGTTGGTTGACGCTATGCAGATATCAAAATGAATATAATCATTTTCAAGATAAGCATAGGTTTCCGTACCGGCTTTGAAGGTGCTGTGAGTTGTTCCGACGTCGTTCGGAACAATAGCGCCGATATAGGCATAAACCGCCGAAGGCACGCTGAAAAGCATCAGAAGCGCCATTAAAGAAGCGATTATGCTTTTAGTGATTCTTTTTACTATTTTCATAAACACTACTCCTTTATATGTTTATTTTATTTTATTATAGCTTTTTTTACTTGATTTGTAAATTAAAAATTTTATGAACAACTCGGAAGGTGTGTCTGCATACTTAACGATTGTATTATAAAGCAGGCGTTTCCGATATCCGTAAGATAAGGAAACGTGAGAATCCGCCGTATATGTTAATTTGTCAGACCTCTTTAAGCTTAACAGGCTTTCTCGGCGCTATGCGTTTATATTCAACGTCGGGATAGCCGAAAATCATACAGGTAACAGCCTTGTGTCCCTTCGGCAGCTTAAGCTTAGCGTTTATAAGCGGATTGAGCTTCGTGCAGGCGCAAAAGAAGCCGCTGTAAAGCACGCCGAGACCGAGACTGTTAGCCTCAAGCTCCATATACGCGCTCGTAAGCGCCGCGTTAACGCTGTCGTGTCCCGATACCACTATTACAAGCGGAGCGTCTTTAAAGAAGAAGCTGTCGGTGATTTCGGTGTTTTCAAGCTGCTTTGAAAACTTCGAGCCGATATTTACTCCCGCTCTGAACAGTTTAACGCACTCGCGCTCTGTTTCCGCTCTGCTGTCGGTAAGAATTGTAAACGCAACGTTCTGAGAATTGCCGCCCGTGGGAGCGTAGCGTCCCGCCTCTAAAATCATATCAATTTTTTCCTGCTCCACGGGGATATTCTTAAACTGTCTTACGGTTCTTCTGCTTTTCATTGCCTGAAGAAGAACGGCGCTGTCGATTTCCGTCATTGAAACCGTTTCGCCGCAGCCTTCGGTATCGTAACCGGGCATATCCACGGCGCCCGTTGGACATACGGCGAAGCAGTGACCGCATTCGATACAGCCTTCGCGGGCTTTCACTTTTCCTTTTTCAAGATAAAGCGCAAAGGCTACGCAGTCCTTAACGCATTTTCCGCACCCAACGCACAGGGAATTGTCAATTACTATTTTATTCATTATTATCAGTCCTCCCGTTTTAATGTATTATATCATAGAATACCATGTTTTACAACGATATGGATTTGTATAAAATTTCGAAAAAATGTAGAAATGAAATTTATGCTGTGGTAATATAGTAAAGTAAATACGTTTTTGGTCAAAAGGATAAATATCTAAAATGAACATTTTTAAGCATTATTTTAAAATTTTTTCAGTCACGGCTTTAATTGTAATTCTTACGGCGGTATATCTTTTTCCGCTAAGCGCTTTTGCGCTTAACAGCGATTATCTTGAGCCCGAAAAGTGGGCGGAGACCGAAAACGCCGTAACCGTTCCGTTAAACTACGAAAAGAACGGTAATACGCTCAGCGGCTATTTCAGCTACTATACCGACGACAGCCTTTGTATCTACACGTTTTTTAAAATCAGCGAAAGCTCGGTTACCGCTGAAAACAATAACGTAAGCGTAACCTACGACTTCTCAATGAGCGACGAGGAATATACCGTTACGCTCAATAAAAACGGGGTAGCAGAGGATAACGCGCCCGAGGGGCTTGAGTCTTTCAGGTCGGGAGTTAATTTCGATACAAACGGTCAGTACGCTTCGGCGGTACAGTATATCGGTAAAAAGTATGACTTCTGTACGGTCGATATTACGCTTAACGTAAACGGTCATAATTATAAAATCACTAAAAACTCCGGCCTCTTCGGCAGCCCGGTTTATATGGAGCTTCCGACTACCGTAAAAGAGGAAAAGTCAGCCGCTGTCGTGAAGGATAAGAAAAAGAGCAAAAAGGCGAAGAAAGGTAAAAAGAAAAGCAGGAAAAATAAGAAAAAAGCCGAAGCAACAACGAAGTTTCAGCCGAAGTATAATATTACGGTAAAAGCTGACACCACGACGGCGAAAAGCTCCGAAAGGAAGACGAAAAGCACTGCTGCGCCCGAAGCCTCTCCTTCGGAAAATAACGCCGCGACTCAGAGCGGAGCGTACTACGAAAAGCTTACGGTCGGAGCGAAAAGGGAAATGAGCCGGCCCGCTAAGCTTATGGGGCTTTTCGGTCTGCTTCTTGTAATTATCGGAATTGCGGTTGTTATAGCTAACGCCCTGCTTAAAAGGCAGTACGAAAAAGAGGAAGAGAAAAAAGACGAAAAAACAGAAGATAAAAAGGAAGAATAAGAGTTTTCCGAGCGCTTTGAAATGCTGACGGAATATGAGCATAAAAAACCGGCTGATATAAAATCAGCCGGTTTTTATTCGTATTTTCCGAAAAGGGAGAAAAGGCGAAGCGGGAGTTCGCGTATTCTGAAGCCGAGAGAGCGCGCTCCGTTCGGCGCGGGAATTGCCTCGTATTCAACGCCTGCCGCGCGCATTATCCGCTTGCTTCTCCAAATATGAAATTTGCTTGTAACGAAGGCTGCCTTTGCGTTTTCGCCGAGCAGCTCCTTTGTATATTTAAAATTCTGTAGCGTTGTCTTAGCCTGCTCCTCAAGAATAATTCTCTCTTCGCCGATGCCGAGTTCAAGAAGCGAGCGCTTCATTATTTCAGCCTCGCTGAGCTTCTGTTTTTCGCCCTTTATTCCGCCCGACACGACGATTTTTACTCCGGGGTGAGCTTCGGCGTATTCCGCTCCCGTTTTTATTCTTTCAAAAAGCAGGGGAGAGGGCTTGTCGCCGTTCAGAGGTCCGCCGAGAATAAGTATATAGTCAACCATAATATCACCGATTTAATTATATTTTACATTTCGGATTTTGTCAATTTTTAGTTGAATAAAAGGACGCGATAATTTATAATTAAGAAAAGGCGGTGAGAAAATGGGTAAGAGAATCACGGATTTTATGTATAAGCTTATGATTAAGGGACTGTCGCGGGTGCTCGCCTCGGGCGATATTCCGCTTCCCGACGGGAGAGAGCCTATTATTGCCGACGAGTCCGCCGACCTCAATTTTATCGGCTTCGGCGACCCTCAGATTTCCGCTTTGTCTCCGCTTCGCTCGGCGAGGTTTTATTCAGCGTTGCGCGATATTGAGCAGGCAAAGGGCAGCTTCGACGCGCTGATTATCGCGGGCGACGTTACGGAATACGGCGCGGCGTGCGAGTTTAAAATGACCGCGCGTCTCCTCGAAAGCGTGAGCGAAAAATTCGGCAGTATTTTTCTCACTACGGGAAATCACGATATCCGTATAAGACGCCATAAGCGACAGCTCAGAAAAATCCGAGGATATATCGGAGAAATTAAAAACGGAGTGCCTCACGGAGAGGACAGCTATTTCTTTTCAAAAGATATAAACGGTTACCGCTTTATAATTATGGGCTCCGACAGGAATACCTTTGAGGCGGCGTACCTCAGCGACGCTCAGCTTGAGGCGCTCGACGGAGAGCTTAAAACAGCGGGGAACAAGCCGGTTTTCGTTATCAACCATCAGCCGCTTAAATACACTAACGGACTTCCTTATACCTGGATGGGTAAGGGCTCGTGGCGCGGCTCTGTAGGACGGGAAAGCGATAAGCTGAAAGAGATTTTCGAGCGTCACGGAAATGTGATATTTATTACGGGACATCTCCATTTCGGAATAAGCGAATACAATTATGAGGATTACGGAAAATACAAGTGTATATCGCTTCCCACCGTCGGCGTACTGAATCACGGGAAAAACGACAAGCTCGCTCAGGGCTATGTTTTCACCGTTAAGGGTAATACGGTAACCGCGAGAGCGCGCTGCTTCGCAGAGGGAAGATATTACGGCGGCGATACCGAAAACAGCCTTATAGAGATTAACTGTTGAAAATAAAAACGGTTTCTATTATAATAATTGTATAATGTTTTAAGGAGTAGTATATATGGCTAAAAAGGAAAAGGTCAAAAGAGATATAGGTAAAACCTATGTCGGAAAAAAAGAGCTTTGGATGTTCTCTCTCGGCGGACTCGGACAGGGTATGATTTACGCTATGATGTCAAGCTATATCAGCGACTATTACGTCAACGTGCTTCAGCTTCCGCTTATGTTCGTGCTTATGCTTATGCTTCTCGCGCGTGTTTGGGACGCGATTAACGACCCGCTTATGGGTATTATCGTTGACCGACATCAGACGAAGTGGGGAAAATATAAGCCGTACATTCTTTTTGCGGCGCCGTTTATTGCGGTACTCACGGTTCTTATGTATATCAGCCCGAATATCAAGAACGACCCGAAGCAGGTTAAGCTTATGGTGTTCTGCGCCGCCGTTTACGTGCTCTGGGGTATGATTTATACTATGGCGGACGTTCCGTTCTGGAGCTTCCCGAATGCGATTACCCCGAATAATGAGGAAAGAAGCCACGTCGTTTCGTTCTCAAAAATCTGGAACAGCGTCGGCTCTGCGCTTCCCGAGGTTATCTTCTTTGTCCTCCCGTTCGTGCTTCCCGCGATTGTCGGAACAAGTGACGGACTTGAATATACTAAAATTACTTACAGAGTACTGTCGGTTACCGTTGTCGTACTCGGAACGGTGCTGTACGTTAATTCCTATTTCCATATTAAAGAAAGAGCCGTCCCGCCTCCGACGAAGAAGGTCGAGGGCGAGCCGTCAACGCTCAAGAGAGTATTTACCTGTAAGCCGCTTCTTTTAATTATCGCTATGGGTATTCTCTCAAGCGGACGTTATATGGTTCAGGCTGCGGCTATCCACGTTGCAAGATATGCTTTCTATATCGGACCCGACCTTACGGGTATGAGCCAGGCGGAAATCACCGAGGCGGTTAATAAATCCGTCGGAACGGTTAAGACGATATTCCAACTCTGCGCCGTTGTCGGTATGTTCGGCGCGACTCTGCTTATGCCGAAGCTTATGCAGAAGTTCGACTATAAGAAGCTCCTTATTTCAACCTGTCTTGCAGGCTTTGTTGCAAGTATTTTCACTACGCTTATTGCGTGGTTTACGAATAATCTTTATATCTGTATTCCGTTTATTCTCATTCAGTGCATCCCGCTCGGCGTTATCAACACGCTGTCTATTGCAATGATTTACGACTGTCTTGACTATATGGAGCTTAAGACCGGTCACCGCGATAACGCGCTCGGCTCAGCCTGCCAGGGACTTATAAACAAGTTCGGCTCGGCGTTTTCGACCTGCGGTATTATCGTTATGTATATGTTCATAGGCTTCAAGCCCGAGGATATGCTTTCCAACGAGGTTATAAGACCTGCAACCGACCTTCTTAGAACACAGAATTTCGCTATGTTCTCACTCGTTTCGCTCGTTCCCGGTCTTAGTATGCTTCTCTGCTCAATCCCGATGTTCTTCTATAAGCTTTCGGGCGACAGAAAGAAGAAAATGCAGGAGGAGCTTGCCGCTCAGCGTGAGGCAAGAGGCTTTACGGTTAACGAATAATATAACAGCTACGGGCGGCGCGACCGCCCGTTTTTAACGGGAAAATATTATGAACAGCTTTGAAAGAATCTATGAGGTTGTGAAAAAGATACCCTGCGGAAAGGTCGCGACCTACGGACAGGTTGCGCTTCTCGCGGGTAATCCGCGCTGGAGCAGGGTGGTCGGCTACGCACTCCACGTTAACCCCGACCCCGACAGTATTCCCTGTCACCGCGTAGTAAACAGATACGGCGAGGTGTCCGAGGCTTTCGCCTTCGGAGGCGGGAATATGCAGGTCGCTCTCCTTGAAGGCGAGGGCGTTGAATTTATTGACGGGAGAGTGAATATGGAGCGCCATCTCTGGCGGTTATAAATATATATTGATAAAAAAGCTTTAATGTAGTATAATCTAATAGATTATTAATAAAGGAGACACGTTATGAGTGAAAAAATTCCCGGTATGGATTACGATACCGACGAGGTTATTGAAAACTTCAAGGATAAGTTCAAATGGCCTAAAAAGGACGGAGACGTCGACGTTGTTGTCGCTCCGCCTAAAGTAGGCGTTAAGGCTTTACTGGCTGCGCTTCTTACCGTGGTTATAAGCTGCGGACTGTATTACTTCAACTATCCTGCGTTCAATTTTAAAACCTATGACCTTTATTTTTTCATTATCTCGGTTATAGTCGTTTTTATCGCCGCATTTTCAGTATTGGTCGGTGCGAGAACAAAGGTTGAAAGCAAGGAATACGTTAAAAGTAAATCCGGTATTCCGATTTTACTGATTGCGGTTATACTTCTCGTTATGGGTATAGGCTGGCTTACGGGTGCGACGCTCTTCCGCGCGAAGTCTTACAGCAAGCTTATGCCGATTGAAAACAGTAATTTCGCCGAGGATTTCGAAAGCGTTAAGTACGACGAGGTTCCGCGTCTTGACTCAGCTACCGCGAAGGTTATCGCGGACCAGCAGTTAGGTCAGCTCGACGAGTATATGAGCCAGTACGTCGTAACTCAGAACTCGACTCAGATTAACTATAAGGGCAAGCCCGTACGCGTTGCTTATCTTGAATATGCCGACGTTTTCCGCTGGCTGAGCAATACGAAGGACGGACTTCCCGCATATATGCTTATCGACCTCGTAACCCAGAAGGTTCAGGTTGTAAACTGCGTGGACAAGTTCGGCGAGGGAATCAAGTATTCGCCGACCGAGCTGTTTAACGAAAAGCTTCTCCGCCATCTCCGTTTCCAGTATCCGACGGCGATTCTTGACGTGCCGAATTTTGAAATTGACGACGAGGCGCATCCCTTCTGGATTACCCCCGTGCTCGATAAGACAATCGGACTTTTCGGCGGTACGGACGTTAAGGGCGTAATAATTACCGACGCGCTTAACGGAAAAAGCGAATACGCTTCTATCGACTCTGTAAGAAACGAGAAGAAATACAGCTGGATTGACGTTGTATTCAGCGAGAACCTTGTAATTCAGCAGTACAATTATTACGGTAAGCTCAAGAACGGCTTCTGGAACTCAATATTCTTCCGCAAGGACGTTAACGTCGCTTCAACGGGAAGCGGAAACATTGCGCTTGACGACGACGTATGGGTATACACGGGTATTACCTCGTCGGAATCCGATACGTCTAACTTCGGCTTCATCCTCTGTAACCAGAGAACGAAGGAAACGCGTTACTATAAGAACGGCGGCGCGACCGAGATTTCGGCTCAGGAGAGCGCAAGCGACGCGGTACAGAACTACGGTTATCAACCGATATTCCCGATTCTTCTTGATATAGAGGGACAGCCGACGTACTTTATGTCTCTCTACGGCGACAGTCTCACTGTTAAGGGCTACGCGCTTGTTAACCTTGACGATAAGACAATCGTAGGTACGGGACTTCTCGACGTTGCAAAGAGCGACGCGAAGGCGCTCAATGCGGCGGTTACGAATTATATCGACGCGCTCAAGGATAAGGGAAAGGTCGACGAAAAGGCGAACGCCGAGGAATACAAGGTCGACGAAACCGAAGAGAGCAATACGGAAGAGAACGCTGAAACAGATAGTTCCGAACAGCCCGAAAAGCAGGACGGCAACACTGCGGTAACGGGCGAGATTACGGATATCAAGACCTCGGTTAACGACGGAAATACCGTATATTACCTTCAGATTAAGGGTAAGTATTACTATATTAAGGTTACCGACTGTATGGACGTTCTCCTTCTTAAGAAGGGCGATACCGTAACGGTAACCTATGCTGAGGCAGACGGCGAATTTATCCCTGCCGCTTCGGTTAAAAAATAAAAACAAAAAAGAAGGGCTCAGCCCTTCTTTTTTATTGTATTTATTTTACTTTAATCTTTTTGTCAAATAGTGCCTTCAGCTCAGACGAGGCTTTCCCGCCGAGCTTCAAAACCACATAGCTGATTATAAACGATAACGCGATACAGCAGCATTTCATAAGTAGCTCGTTATAATCGGTAAGTCCGAGCTTTTCGGCGATTTTATCCTGATAACCGACAAGATAATGGTGATTCATAAAAAGCACTGAGCTGAATTTACCGAGAAACGACGTAATGCCGTTATTAAGTTTTCCGCTGAATAATGAAATCTCGGATACTGTAACGGTCAGCCCGACGGCTATGAGAATGAAGGGGAATATATCGTAAACAGAGCTTCGGAAAAGCTTCATATAAACAAATACGGCGAGATAAGAAACTGCTTCAAGCACGGTAAAAGCTGCTGAGCTTATGCCTCCCTTATAACGTTGCAGTATCTTTGAGGCGTCATTAATTAAAACGCCGAGACAAATTGAAATGAAACCGCGCATTATTCCCGAACTGAACACTATCCCCGAAAACATAAAGAAGTTTATGGGATGGTTTAAGCCTCTCAGCTTATAAAAAAGAATGAACGTCAGCGACACAACGATTACGGGGAATACAATCTTTTTGCAAGCTTTTTTATTGAAATAAAGCATAGTGCAGATAAAGAATAACGCGAAATACGATACGGACAGGTACCATACGACACCTGTCGCAGAAAGCGTTCTGATGCCGAAGGGCTGAAGAAAGAATAAATCCCCGATACAATCGCGCAGCATAGTTTCAGCATGTCCGAAAAGCGCAATTTTTACGCACAGTCCTATAAAAGTTGATATCAGAAAATACGGGTAAAAAAGAAGTATTTTTTTAATTACATACTTAAAAGAGCGCTTAACAGCTTCGGTGAGCCTGATTTGTCCGTCGGTGTTTTCAATTCCCATTGTTTTTTCGAGGAATAATCCGGTCAGCATAAAGAAAAACTCAACGCCGAGAAATCCGCCCTTAAAAAGAAAAAAGGAATCGCTGCAGTGAAAAAGCACTATGCCCGCTGAAAACGCAAAGCGTAACAGCTCAATATTGCCGTTACGCTGTTTGTTCTTTATATCAGCTGTTGATGTATTCCCTGACATTATCCGCTACCTCAAGTCCTTGCTTATATGCGAGACGGTATATCGCCTCAAGCTTTGCAGTGCTGTTTTCAAGCGTCGAGCAGTCAAGCTCCGTCGGCGGCTGGATTACCATAGTTCTGCCCTGCGCTTCAATCATTCTTACATAATCAAGCTCAGCGTTGTACATATTATGTCTGTCCCTGAGCGCTTCGCGAAGCAAAGGATATTTTCTGATTGTTTTCAGCAGGTTTTCGTTATAAGGCTTTTTAACAAATCCTTTATGCTGAGTCAGAACAGTGACCGCTTTTATACATCCGTCGTCAAGCGCTTTTTCAAGCGGTATTGAATCCGAAACGCCGCCGTCAAAATAAACCTCTCCGCCTATTTCGATGCCTTTCGTCATTATCGGAAGGGCACCGCTCGCCTGAACCTCCGGAAAGCTGCCTTCGCTGTCGAGGTCGGGATAAAGATATTCAGCTTTTCCTGTCTGTGCGTTCGTAACAACGCAGCAAAAAACGGTTTTCGCCCTTTTGAGCTCGTCGGTATTAACGGGTATTTCGTCAAACGCAAGGTCGCCGAAAAGCCATTCGGAATCAACTATTTCACGGTTTTTAACTATCTTTTCAAAGCTTAAAAAGCGTCTGTCGTTAATATAGTCCATAATAATGTCGTGCTGACGGCGTGCGTTTTTGCCGAGATAGGACACGCCGTTGCTTGCGCCCATTGAAACGCCTATTACATAGGGAAATTCGATACCCTTCTCAATAAAAGCGTCAAGTATACCGGCGGTGTAAATGCCTCTTGTTCCGCCGCCCTCAAGGACTAATCCGCATTTATACATAATATCCTCCTGAAAAAACGGGCTATCCTCGGATAGCCCGTTCAAAATTTGATTATTCAGCTTTCTTGGATGCTGCCTTTTTCTTCGGAGCGGGCTTCTTTTCTTCCTTGGGCTCCTCAGCGGGAGCTTCCTCTTTAACCTCGATTATTTCAAGGTCGTTGTCGCACTCAAAGAAATCGTTATCGTCAAAGTATTCGGGCTCCTTCTTTTCGGTGAGCTTTTTAACTGCAAAATATACTGCGGCAGCAAGCGCACACAGAGCAGCGATACATGCAATAATTTTTGCTATCTTCTTGAAATCCATAAATATTACCTCCGTTTATTGCTTAAATACATTATATAAAGGAAAACGGTTAATGTCAAGTTACAAAAAATAAAAAAGACATTCGCAGAAGGAATGTCTTAATTATTAAAATTATGCTTTGTTGAGCTTGCTTGTAAGGTCGCTCTTCTTTCTCGCAGCGCAGTTCTTGTGGATAAGATTGTGGCTTGCAGCCTGGTCAATCTTCTTAACGGCAGCCTTTACAGCCTCTTCCTTATTGTCAGCGTTAGCCTCGATAGCGGCGTTAGCCTTCTTTATAGCTGTCTTGAGCGCAGAATTACGCGCCTTGTTGTTAGCAGCCTTCTTGCGGTTAACCTTAACTCTTTTCTTAGCCGACTTGATATTTGCCATTTCCTTTTCACTCCTTTTTGAGTAATAACAGCAATAATTGACAGTGAATAAATTAATGCTTTTTATGTTTTTACAAGCTTTAACACGGCAGCTTGTTTTATACGCCTTGATATATTAGCATAACTTGTAAAAAAATGCAAGCACTTTTTTAAATTTCGGGAATACTTTTATTGAAATCTTTTTTATTAACGGGGGTAAAACTATGAACGGCCGCACGGATTTAGCCGTAGAAAGCTATGAAAGTAACGAAAAGGCACAGCTTGAGGGCGTTAAGATAAGCGAAAGAGGAAGTCTTACAAGCGTTGAGGTTTTAAATGAAAAGGGCGCGACGTCGCTCGGAAAGCCCGTAGGGAATTATCTTACCCTGAAGGTGAAATCCTTTATTAACGATACCGATATTTTCGACGGCAGGCTTAATGACTTTGCCGAAGCGCTCGGCTCGATGCTGCCCGAAGGCGTGAGTTCTGTGCTTGTAGCGGGACTCGGGAATAAAAATATCACAGCCGACTCGCTCGGACCGAAAACGGGAGATTATATTTTATCAACGCGCCATGTTTTCGACGAGCTTAAGCGCGCCTCGGGTTTTGAAGGGCTGTTCTGCGTTTCCTCCGTAGAAACGGGTGTTCTCGGTGAAACGGGAATTGAGACCGCGGAGATAATAAAGGGAGTTGCCGCTGAGATAAATCCGTCGTGCATTATTACCGTAGACGCTCTTGCGGATTCGTCAACGGAGCGGCTCGGAACTACCGTACAGTTCTCCGACAGCGGAATATCTCCCGGCTCGGGAGTCGGAAACCACCGCCACGAGATTTCCGAAAAAACGCTCGGCGTTCCCGTAATCGCGATAGGGATTCCTACGGTGGTAAGCGCCTCCGTATTATCGGGCGAAAACGGCGGCGACCTGTATGTGACTCCGCGTGAGATTGACAGAATATGCGAGCAGGGAGCAAAGCTTATAGGAATGGGAATAAACGTCTGCCTTCATAAAGGAATATCCGCCGAGGATTTGTACGCCCTTGTCGGATAATGAGGCGGGTTTTTGCATATATATAATGGTAATAATATCAGTGCAGGTGCAGATATGAAAAAACGGGCGTTAATATTTATCCTTAATACTGTGATAATATTCTCGTGTGCGGGAACAGCGATTAACCTTTTGCCGCTTTCGCGGAGCGCGTCGGCCTTCGTTTTGCGTACCGCGGCTCAGCTCGCTTCACCCGATACCGCCGCAGAGGGTTTTAAGTCAAAAATTTCCGCTTATATACCCGATAATTCGGATAATACTACTAAAGCCCCGAACGGGAGGTCTGAGGAGGTTATGAAAAAAGCAGGTTCAGAGGATAGCGATGACGGCATTGATTTAACCTCGACGCCGCGGGATATTATAAAGATGATGAAAAGCGCGGAGAAAACCGTTTCAAAAAAGAAGGCAATAGGCAAGACGAGCGAGGAGCCGTATTTCGGCGGAGGCGCTCTTATTGAAAAAAACGGTGTGGAAATACAAAGCAAGATTCCGGCGGAGGTTTATAAGCCCGATATAGTCAGCCTGCTGAAGCAGGACTCTGATTTGGTAATACGGGATAAAGCCGAGCCGACCGTGCTCGTTTATCATTCGCATACGACCGAGGCGTATTCTCTTCTCGATTCGGGTTATTATACAGAATCCGACGCGCGTTCAGACAATCCGGACCGGAACGTCGTGCGCGTCGGAACTGAGCTTGTAAGAGCGCTTGAGGCAAAGGGCTTTAAGGTAATTCACGATACGGAAATTCACGACCGCGACTATAATTCAAGCTATGACAGCTCGCGCGCCGCTGTAGAAAAGTATCTCGAGGAGTATCCTTCAATAGAGGTAACTATTGACCTCCACCGTGACGATGTTACATATTCCGATAAAACAAAGGTTAAGCCGACGGCGGTTATAAACGGTAAAAAGGCGGCGCGAATGATGCTTATTGCGGGCTGTGAATACGGACTTGTAAAGAACTTTCCCGACTGGGAGTATAATCTTCGCTTTGACCTTCAGGTTCAGAAAAAGCTGAATTCAGAGTACGGCGGACTTATGCGACCGATTCTGTTTTCACAGCGTAAGTATAATATGTATGAAACCCATAACTCCTTTTTGCTTGAGGTAGGTACCGACGCAAACACGCTTGAGGAGGCGTGTTATTCGGCGCGCCTTTTCGGTAACGCGCTCGGAGAGCTTATAAATGAGAAATACTTAAAGGAACGGAATTAGACTTGAAAAGGATAACCCTTATACTGATATTGGCTGCTATTTGTGCCGCTGTCGGCTCGGCAGTCGCGTGCTATAATACCGCCGCGCTCGGATACGACAGCGCAGTTTTAGCCAAGAAGTACGACGGGGGAATAATCGTACTTGATTTTGACATTAACTATAATAAGTTAAAAGAGAAGTACAGAAACCTTAATAAATTTTTACCCGACGAATATATAGCTATATAATGTATAAAAACATTAATATACTTATAAAACAATATATATTGTATGCCTTGAACCATAGATTTCCAAATGTTGTTATTGTTAAAAAACAGCCAAAAAGGAACACACGGCATAGTGTGAAAAAAGACGAAAAATTTTTTAAAAAAAGTGTTGACTTTTGGATTTTTATTTGGTATTATTACAAAGCTGTCGCAAAAAGGAGCGCGGTAAACCTTGCAATATAGCGGTTTTCACGAGTTCCGGCAGCACGCACCTTGAAAAAGAGAATAACGAAGAAAAGGAACCCGAGATTTTGAGAGTTGAAAGATACTCTGGTGCTAGAAAGCACAAACAGTAATGAACGACAGGTAAGAAATGAACCGGTCGGCTTTTGAACGATTAGAACCGACGGAAGTTGGTTGTAATACAAAGTTTTAAGAGTTTGATCCTGGCTCAGGACGAACGCTGGCGGCGTGCCTAACACATGCAAGTCGAACGAAGCTTGACGACAGAATTCTTCGGAAGGACGTCAGATATGACTGAGTGGCGGACGGGTGAGTAACGCGTGAGCAACCTGCCCTTCGGAGGGGGATAGTGTCTGGAAACGGACAGTAATACCGCATAATGTTAAGATATGGCATCATGACTTAACCAAAGATTTATCGCCGAAGGATGGGCTCGCGTCTGATTAGATAGTTGGTGGGGTAACGGCCTACCAAGTCGACGATCAGTAGCCGGACTGAGAGGTTGAACGGCCACATTGGGACTGAGACACGGCCCAGACTCCTACG
>JAILGO010000046.1 GCA_024696725.1 Eubacterium sp.
TGAGCAGTGAGAGAATCGGTAATAATATGGCTTATATTCTCCATCTTTTCAAAGCCGAATTTTGCGATACCGACAACTGCCGTTGCAATTACAAGAATAACGCTTATAGCTACTACAATTTTTTCGAACAGATTAAGCGGCTGCTTAGGTAAGCCGTCCTTTCTGTATTTTATCTCTATTTCTGTCAATTTTATATCCTCACAGTCAGTTTTTCTTTTCCTTATCCTTTGCGAGCTTTGCTCTTGCCTCCTCGACAATGCGCTTCTGCTCCTCGGCAGCCTTCTTCTCGGCTTCCTTGCGTGCCTTTTCCTTTTCTATCGCGGCAAGGCGCTCTTTTTCCTCTTTCGCGGCTTTTCTTGCGAGGCGCTCCTCCTCAAGCTGCTCGTGCGTTTTGGCAGGAGCTTTAGCGACGAGGATATTAGCGACGAGCGCAACGGTGAGCAGACCTATCGCAACAAATATTCCCCACATTATTCCGCCGCCTGCGTTAATCATAGGGATATCGCCGAAATTGAAGGCGGCTGCGGACGCGGCGGTCTTTCCCGCGAGAGTAATCATAACTGCGCTTACTGCGGCGCACGAAATGCTCAGGCAGTCAAATACCACCATAAGCTTTGATTTCGGGTGTTTATTAGTAAACAGTATCATAAAGAACGCGATAACCGCCATCAACAGACAAAGAACCATAAACAGCACCGCGAGCATCATATAGGTTACGGGACCCGAATAGCCCTCATATCCCATATTCTGAAAATACAGTCCCGAATTTCCGAAGAAGCTTTTAAATAAATCAATAAGCGACTTTCCGTCGGTAAACGCGCCGATTACGTCGATTCCTACGCTCTCGCCGTCGCTTTTAAGATAACCCCACGGAACGATAAAACCTACTATCGGGATAAAGGAGAGAATAATTCTCGCTATTCTGAGCTTTGTTCCCCATAGTGAATAAGCGAACATATTAAGCGTTCTGTAGAAAGAAGCGAATTTCTTTTCAGCCAGCTCGCTGTCTTCTTCCAGCCTTGCTTCCCAGTTGAAATTGGGAATGCTTACGCCGCAGTCCTTACACTCTGCTTTAACGTCGTACCATTTAAGCCGTCTTCCGCAGTTAGGACACGTGCTTGCCATAAACACACCTTCCTTGTCAAATTAATAAACAATCAAAACCATTTTATCTTTTTTTCGGCGTATTGTCAATATAAATATAAATATTGTTACTATGTCTAAAAAAGTGTTGCTTTAAACTATTTTCTATGATAAGATATTAATGTTATAATGAAAAATTCCTACGAAAAGGGGGATTATTTTGGCAACCGATGAAATCACCTTAACGGAACAGGAGGAGCTTGATAAGCTTGCGTATACTAAGAAGAATTACCTGACTCCGAAAGAGATTGCCGCCTACGTTCTTGTAAACTTCGGTCAGAAGAATTTAGGTCAGTTTACTTCGGCTTTCAAGGAATTCTTTATGATTCAGTTCCTTAAGCTTAATACAACGGCGTATGCTAATATTAATCTTTTCGCTTCAATATATGACGCTGTTGACGATACCATTTCGGGTTTAATCATTGACCGTACAAGAACGCGCTGGGGACGTGTTAGACCTTTCTTTATTATTCCCCTTCCCCTCTGGCTTCTCGGCGGATATATGATGTTCACCGTTCCCGGCGGTCATTTAAGCTCAACGTTTAAGATTGTATGGGCAACGATTGCAATAATCGTTTACGGTCTCGGTATGAGCTACTTCGGCGCATGGGGACTTATGATTTACAACATAACCCCGAACACCAATGAACGTAACAATCTTATTACGATAACTAAATTCTTTGAGCTTTTCGGCGTATGGCTTCCGTCGCTCGTACCCGTTCTTGTAACGCTGCTTCCCAAGATAAGTCCTAAATTCACTATGGTCGGCGTTTATAGCGGCTTCGCTTACTTTATGCTTATACTTGCGGCGTTCTTCGCGGTATTCGGCTTTTTCAATATGAGAGAGCGCGTTCCGCTTATGAGCCGTGAGGAAATGAACGAAACCTCTGTTTTCGAGAGCGTTAAAAACATATTCTCGAACAGACCGCTTCTCGTTACAATCCTCGCTGAATTTTTCAATAACTTCAAGGCGGTCGGCGGCTCGTCGGAGCAGTATTTCTGGCTTAACAACTCGGGCTCGCTTATGAACCAGACAATCTGCGGACTCTTTACGGGTATTCCGAACTACGTTATGGTTCCGATTGCGGCTAAGATGGTAAAGAAATTCGGCGCAAGACTTACGGCTATTATCGCGGGCGTTTTCGGCTTTGTAGCTTATATGTCTCTTTATGTAATCGGCTACCATCCGTTCGGACAGACCTTTGAACAGAACAAGGTATTTAACCTTGCATTTGTTATTTTCGGTCTTACAATCTGCGGATTGCCGAATAAAATTATTCAGGTCGCAAATCCGATTCTTACGGCTGAAGCGCTTGACTGGATGGAATGGAAGCACGGACTCAGAAACGAGGCTCTCGTTACCACCGTTCAGGGCTATTTCATTAAGCTTGCTACCTCTATTACAGGCTGGCTTTCGGGTATGGTACTCACCTGGATTAACTACGTTCCGCTTACCGACTCGCTCGGTAACGCGATACCCCAGACAGACCCGAAGATGCTTCAGGGAATATGGACGGTATTCTGCGTACTCCCCGCTCTTGCAAGAGGACTTTACGGCGTTTCATTTATCCTCTATCCTATCCACGGTAAGCTTCAGCAGGAAATGATTGTTGAGCTTGCGGATATACGCGCCGAAAGACTTAAGGAGCAGGAAAAGATTAACGCCGCTCAGGCTGAAAAAGGCGTAGGAGAAGGCGAATAAAAAATAATTAGTATTTTGTTAAATCGTTAACAGGGCGGCGTAACTGTCGCCTTGATTAACTTTTTATTATGAATAATCTAAACTGGAAGTGATTTAATGAACACATTGTTGATGCTTGTTCCGGTTGCAGGCATAGGCGCTATAATTTTCGCCGTAATTATTGCACTCGGAATAAACAAGCGCGAGGTCGGAAACGACAGAATGCGCGAAATCTCGGGAAATATAGCAAAAGGCGCAAGGGCGTTTTTATACAGCGAATACAAAATTCTTATATTCTTCGTAATCGTACTTTTTGCGCTTATCGCGATACTGCTTCACAGTATACTTACCGCCGTATGCTTTGCTATAGGCGCTCTTTTCTCAACGCTTGCGGGATACTTCGGTATGACGGTTGCTACGAAGGCAAACGTAAGAACCGCGAGAGCCGCAGAGAAATCGGGACTTAACAAGGCGCTTAAGGTCGCTTTTTCGGGCGGCGCCGTAATGGGTATGAGCGTAGTAGGTCTCGGCTTAATCGGAATAGGAGCAATTTTCTTTATTCTCAATAAAAAGTACGCTCTTGTTGAGGATTCGAGCATGCTTAACGTTCTTACAGGCTTCAGTCTCGGCGCTTCTTCAATCGCGCTGTTTGCGCGTGTCGGCGGCGGTATTTACACTAAAGCCGCAGACGTCGGAGCCGACCTTGTCGGTAAGGTCGAGGCAGGCATACCCGAGGACGACCCGAGAAACCCCGCTACAATAGCCGATAACGTAGGCGATAACGTAGGCGACGTAGCAGGTATGGGCGCAGACCTTTTCGAGAGCTACGTCGGCTCAATAATTTCCGCGATTACCCTTGCGTTTGCAACCTTTACAGGCTCAAGCAAAATAGCGGGCGCAGTATTTCCTCTCGCACTCTGTGCTGTAGGCATAGTCGCTTCCATTATTTCAACTATTATCGTTGCCAACTCAAAGGGCAGCGACCCGCAGAAATCGCTTAATCTCGGCGAATACTTAACGACGGGACTTGTTATTATCGCTTCGCTTATTCTCAGCGTTAAGGTAATAGGTAACGGCAGCTTTGGCGACATTAACAACTATAAAGGCTTCTGGTGCGTGCTTTCGGGACTTATCGTAGGCACTATTATCGGTAAGCTCACAGAGGTTTACACCTCCGAAAAATATAAAAGCGTTAAGCAGATTGCAGAAAGCTCAAAGACAGGCTCTGCTACAAATATTATCAGCGGTCTCTCGGTAGGCATGAAGTCAACCGCTTTCCCGATTCTCTTTATCGCAATCGGTATTCTCGTTTCCTACAGATTCTTCGGTCTTTACGGTATCGCTCTCGCAGCGGTAGGTATGCTTTCAACTACGGGTATGACCGTTGCGGTTGACGCTTACGGTCCTATCGCCGACAACGCCGGCGGTATTGCGGAAATGAGCGAGCTTGCTCCCGAAGTAAGAGAGATTACAGATAAGCTCGACTCCGTAGGCAACACCACCGCCGCAATAGGTAAAGGCTTCGCTATCGGCTCAGCCGCTCTCACCGCGCTTGCTCTGTTTGCTTCCTTTGCACAGTCGACGGGTATCGGCTCAAGCGGTATGAGTATACTCGACGCCAAGGTTGTAGTAGGCTTATTTATCGGCGGTATGCTTCCCTTCCTTTTCTCCGCTTTCACAATGAGCAGCGTAGGCAAGGCAGCTAATAAAATGATTGAGGAGGTTCGCCGTCAGTTCCGTGAAAAGCCCGGAATTCTTGAGGGCAAGGACAATCCCGATTACGAAAAGTGCGTTTCCATTTCAACGACGGCGGCGCTTCACGAAATGATTCTTCCCGGCGTAATGGCGGTACTTACTCCGCTTGCTGTTGGCTTCCTTCTCGGCGTTGAGTCGCTCGGCGGACTTCTCGCAGGCTCGCTTGTATCGGGCGTTATGATGGCTATCTTTATGGCTAACTCGGGCGGCGCCTGGGATAACGCAAAGAAGTACATAGAAAGCTTAAAGGACGGCGGCAAGGGCTCCGAGGCTCACAAGGCTGCGGTTGTAGGCGATACGGTAGGCGACCCGTTCAAGGACACCTCGGGACCGTCAATCAACATTCTCATTAAGCTTATGACAATAGTCGCGCTCGTTTTCGCCGCTTCATTCATGGCGGTAAACGGCGGTCAGGGACTTATCAATTTCTAAAATTAAACACTAAAAGGACGGCTGTTAAACAGCCGTCCTTTTTTCGCAGCGCCGAGCGCGCAGCCCAACGCTTATATGTTAATATCAAGCTCGACGGGACAGTGGTCGGAGCCGAACACCTCGGTATGTATTTTAGCGTCAATGAGCTTTTCGTCAAGTCTTTTCGAAGTCATAAAGTAGTCGATACGCCACCCTGAATTATGCTCTCGCGCGCGGAAACGGTAGGACCACCAGGAGTAGATATTTTCCGTATCGGGATAGAAGAACCTGAAGGTATCGGTAAAGCCCGCCTCCTGAAGCTCGGTCATCTTTCCCCTTTCCTCGTCGGTAAAGCCTGCGTTATGACGATTTGTCTTCGGGTTTTTAAGGTCAATTTCCTTATGCGCAACGTTTAAGTCGCCGCAGAAGATAACAGGCTTTTTTTCGTCGAGTTTTTTAAGATACGCTCTAAAATCGTCCTCCCATTTCATACGGTAGTCAAGGCGCTGAAGCTCGTTCTGGGAATTAGGAGTATAGCAGGTTATAAAGAAGAAAGCCTCATACTCGAGAGTAATCAGTCTTCCCTCCTTATCGTGCTCCTCGATACCCATTCCGTAGATTACGTTAAGCGGATCTTTCTTTGTAAATATCGCCGTACCCGAATATCCCTTTTTCTCGGCGTAATTCCAGAAGCCGAAATATCCCTCGGGAGCAAAATCAATCTGTCCCTCCTGAAGCTTCGTTTCCTGAACGCAGAAAAAATCGGCGTCAATTTCATTGAAGAAGTCCTTAAAGCCTTTATTGACACAGGCGCGAAGCCCGTTAACGTTCCACGAAATAAATTTCATACTCTTTCACCTCAGAAGCATAATACCATATCATTGATTATTTTGCAAATTTATGGTAAAATTCTTAAGGTGATAAAATGAAAAAGTATTCGGGCGCTCTTCTGAGTCTTGTCTGCATCGTTTATACAGTATGGTATATGCACTTCGGCAAGCCGTGGACCAACGCGGGAGCGCTTTCAACGATAGGCTTAAGACACAGGGCTCTTTTTACGGTGTGGGGACTTCTTACGCTGATTTCCCTTACAACTCAGATAATGACGGGATATATAAGAATCGGACGGCTTAAGACAGGCGCGGCGCTTATGGGTACAGCGGCTGTAGGTATGGCGCTTACGCTGATATTCCGATTCGATTACGATATTAAACCCGACTATTATCTTCACTGTGCGGGCTCGCTTTTATTCTCGGCGGTAACCGGCGTTTCAGTCTTTCTTTTATTCGCGCTGAAAAAAGAAAAGACGCTTGCAGGTCTTACGGCGTTAATACTGACGGGCGATTTAATATGTTTATTGATATTTAAGGAAACGGGACTTATAGAAGCTCTGCCGATAATTGCGGGGCTGATAATGCTTACATACAGTAATTTAAGGAGAGATGGAATTGAAGCTTCACGAAAAGCTGAAATCGCTTAAGCGATACCCTTTTCACATGCCCGGTCACAAACGGAACCCGGAATTCGGCATTACGGGCAGCGAAATTGATATAACCGAGATTGAAGGCTTTGACAATCTTCACGACGCGAAAGGCGTTTTAGCCGAGCTTGAGGAAAGACTGAAAAAGCAGTATAAAAGCAAAAGAAGCTTTTTGCTCGTTAACGGCTCGACGGTCGGTATTCTCGCGGCAATCTTTTCGGTATGCGGCGAGGGTGATAAGATTATTATAGCGAAAAACTGTCATAAAAGCGTTTATAACGCGTGTATGCTGAGGCGTCTCAGAGTCGTATATCTTGAACCCGAATTCGACAGCGTTAATATGTGTTACACAGGCATAATGCAGGACAGACTCGACGCACTTATTATGAGGCACGGCGACGCGAAGGCTGTCGTTATTACCTCGCCGACTTACGAGGGCAGGATAAGCAATATAAAGACCGATATACCTCTTATAATCGACGCGGCTCACGGCGCGCATCTCGGGCTCGGAGGCTTCCCTTCATACCCGGAAGGAAGCATCGTCGTTTCTTCGCTCCACAAAACACTTCCCGCACTTACGCAGACAGCGGTTCTTAACGTATACGACGAGAAATACGCAGCGCTAACGAAACGGTATCTCGATATATTTCAGACGAGCTCTCCGAGCTATGTGCTTATGAATTCCGTATCCCTTTGCTGCGATATTTGCTTGAACAAAAAACTTTTTGAAGACTACTATGAAAGGCTCTGCGACTTCAGGCAGCTTGAGCTTTCAAAGCTTCGTCTTAAATACAGCGACGATATTTCAAAGCTCGTTATTTCCTCGGAAAACACGGATTTATCGGGGGAAGAGCTTGCGAAGCTTCTCAGAGAAAAATATCTTATAGAGCCTGAAATGGCGAGCGTTAATTACGTCGTGCTGTTAACCTCTGTCGCCGACACGGACGAGGCTTTTGAGCTGCTTAAGACGGCGTTGCTTGAAATCGACGGATATGCCGCTTACCAACCGGAAACGACTAAGAAAAAGCCGCCCGTACAGGTCGGCGAAAGCATAATTGAATATCCCGGGTTATGTGAGGAGCGCCTTCTTTCAGAGGCTGTAGGCAGGCGTGCGGGCGAATTCGTTTTTGCTTATCCTCCGGACATACCGATAATCTCCCCTAACGAGATTATCACGGAGGAGGCGGTCAGCTACGTACGGCTTCTTAATGAATACGGCGTTAATACGGTATCGGACAGCGGATTACTTCCTAATAAGATATTGACAAAAGCAGAGTAATTATTTATAATAATTAAGAAATAAATTTTAAGAGGTGTTCTTATGAAAAAGATTAAAACTTTAAGCTCAAGAAATCTTTGCGAGTCTGCTAAAAAGGGCGGCTGCGGTGAGTGCCAAACCTCCTGCCAGTCAGCAAGCAAGACCTCTTGCTCGGTTGCTAACCAAAAATGCGAGCAGCTTAAGAAGT
>JAILGO010000057.1 GCA_024696725.1 Eubacterium sp.
ACAAAAATCACACCGGTTAAGGATTATCCCGAAAGCTATAACGGTACAGCCGACGCGGCAAAAGAGGAAAACGATAATAACGAGCGTCCCGAATTTCAGAAGCTTGACGTTAATCCCGAGGATTACGACGTGATTTTCGTCGGCTATCCGATGTGGTGGTACACTCTGCCGATGATTATGTATACCTTCTTTGATACCTACGATTTCAGCGGTAAGACGATTATACCGTTCAACACTCACGAAGGCAGCGGCTACGGCGGCACGTACGACGAAATCAGAGGTTTTGAGCCCAACGCCGACGTGCTCGAAGGCTTTAACGTCAGAGGCGGAAAAGCAGATAAGGCTGATAAAGACCTTGACGAATGGATTAACGGACTCGGTTATTAGAGCTTCACGCTCCGTCTCTCAGCTCGGAGTGTTTGCAATTTAAAAAATGTTTGTTATAATTGATTGAAGGAGTAGTTATGAGCAGAACGTTAGTTATTTACTATTCAAGAAAAGGCGAAAACTATGTTAACGGCAGTCTTGAGTATATAGAAAAGGGTAATACCGAAACCGTTGCCGAATATATCCGCAATGCTGTCGGCGCCGACTTGTTTGAGGTCGATACGGTTAAGGAATACGATAAATCCTATATGACCTGCATTGAAGAAGCAAAAAAGGAATTGCGTGAAAATGCCCGTCCCGAGCTGAAAGAGTATTGCGGCGATATCAGCGAATACGATAATATCGTTATAGCGGTCCGTGCTGGTGGGAAACTTATCCTATGGCTATTTTTACCCAGCTTGACAGACTCGATTTCAGCGGGAAAAAGGTATTTCCCGTTATGACGCACGAGGGCAGCGGACTCGCAGGCTCCGCAAAAGCGCTCGAAAAGTATTGCTCCGACGTCGGAGCAGGGCTTGCCGTTCACGGCGCAAGCGCTTCGGCTTCGGAAAGCATAGTTGAAAAATGGGCGAAACAAAATCTTCTGTAAAGCACTAACGGCAGAGTATATTCATTATGTGTTTTCTGTGTTTATTGTAATTTACGGCTTTTACAGGAATTTTAAGGAGGAAACAATGAGTAAAAAAATAGTACAAACCGCAGGAAGAGAACAGCTCGGAGATTTCGCGCCGATGTTCGCACATCTTAATGACGACGTGCTTTTCGGCGAGGTATGGAACGAAAACGCGCTCGATACAAAGACGAAATGTATAGTTACCGTCGTGTCGCTTATGTCAAGCGGTATTACGGACAGTTCCCTTAAATACCACCTTGTTAATGCAAAGAATAACGGTGTTACAAAAGAGGAAATAGCGGCAATTATAACGCATTGTACGATGTACACGGGCTGGCCGAAGGGCTGGGCGGTGTTTCGCCTTGCAAAAGAGGTCTGGACGGAAGAAGGCGAAGCTCCGACAGCTAAAGACCGTTTTCAAAACGAGCTTATGTTCCCGATTGGCGAAAAGAATCCATACGGTCAGTTCTTCGTCGGTCAGAGTTATCTCGCTCCCGTTTCAACCGAGCAGCTTTCCGTGTTTAATGTAACCTTTGAGCCCGGCTGCCGTAATAACTGGCATATCCACCATGCTAAAAACGGCGGCGGTCAGCTGCTGATTTGTGTCGGCGGAAGGGGTTATTATCAGGAATGGGGTAAGGCTCCCGTTGAAATGACAGAGGGAACGGTTATTAATATTCCCGCTGAGGTAAAGCATTGGCACGGCGCTGCGCCGAACGACTGGTTCAGCCACCTCGCAGTTGAAATACAGGGTGAGGAGACGGGGACCGAATGGTGCGAGCCCGTGAGCGAAAGCGACTATAATACTCTTGTGTAAAGGAATACCAATGAAAACAAAGAGAAAGCTTCAGCTTGCCGTTGACGTTCTTATGACGGCGATTTTAATGCTGCAGATGTCCTACAGCCTTGCGGGAGAATTACTCCACGAAATAACGGGGATACTGTTTTTTGCGCTCTTTGTTATTCACCATATTGTTACGGTGAATTATACTAAAGCGCTGCTTAAGGGAAAGCGCACTGCTGACAAGGTTATAAAGCTGAGCGTTGATATCGTTCTTCTTGTTATTGTTATCTGTATGCTTTTAAGCGCTGTACCGATTTCAAAGCATCTTTTTACTTTTCTCGGAATCAACCGCTTCTCGTCGCTCGGAAGAACGGTGCATCTGCTTGGCGCCTACTGGGGATTTGCGCTGATTAATATTCATATCGGATTTCATCTTGATAAAATGCTGAATAAACCCTTGAAGGATAAAAGAAAAAAGCCCGTTGTTATCGCAGTAATGCTGCTTATTTCGGGACTTGGCTTGTATTTCTTTATCAGCGAAGAAGTATATAAATATATGCTTTTAATCAATCGGTTCGTTTTTCTTGGCGCTTCCGAAGGACCGGCGCTGTTCCTTCTTAAATATATTTTTATCGGCGGAATGTTTGAGTCGCTCGCCTATTTGCTGATACGGAGTATAAAAAGTAAAAATCACCGCTCTCAGCAAAAAGAATAATAAACCTCGGCTTAAATATCTATATAAAAATCTCACCCTGAGTTTTCAGAGTGAGATTTTTTGTTGTGAAATTCTGATTTTAACAAGTTATCGTATGCTTTCCGCTGAGAAGCTGCTTCGTTTCTCCGTTCGGCAGAATAAGCTGAGCCGTTGTATTTGACGGTATTTCAAAACTAAAGACTGTTTTTCCGTCTTTCTTTTCCCATGTGGAGGTTATTTTTCCGAACGGCGAATTATATTCTGCCCTTGCAAAGGTAAGCGTTCCGCCCGGCTGAGGCTTAAGTAAAAAGCTGTTCTCACCGTTTATTCTTATTCCGCATACCGTGTCGTAAAGAAATGCGCTGACCGCTCCGGGAGAATAATGATTCATCGAGTGAGACAGAGGATGATTATTCTCGTCGTACATTATGTAATTTTCCCATATAGTAGTTGCGCCGCCCTCAACCATTGCGAGCCATCCGGGCGCCTTCGTGTTTTCAAGCATACGGTAAGCGGTATCTGAATATCCGTATTTTGTAAGCACTCCAAGCACGAACGGAGTCGAAAGAAAGCCCGTTCCGACCGTGTAATTTCTTTTAACCGCGCTTTCGTTAAGGTCATTTGCAACGGATTTTTCCGTTTCTCCCTCGAGTAGTCCGAGCGCGAGGGCGCGAACCATAGGCGCCTGACGCGGCGCGTTAATATGACCGTCCTTAACGAAATAATAGTTATAAGCCTGCTTCGCTTTTAAAGAGAATTCTTCAAATTCTGCCGCTTCTTTATCCATTCCGATTTCGCGCAGCATTTCCGAAAGAAGTCCCATTGTATAATGAGCGTAAGCGGTTGTAAGCTCAGGCTTCGGAAGATGAACCTCGGCGAGAAAATCAACATCCGGCTCGCACCATTCTCCCCAGTGCTGTCCGCTTTCGATAACATAGTTTTCAAGCGGAGAGGAGGGAACGTAATACGGCTTGTTTTTATTGTCCGCTTCCGACAGTGCAAGCTGCTTTTCGGTCTTGTCTGCGGCAGCCTTTTTTGTATAGTTACCCCATCCGAGAATTAAGTCATGATTATCGGTTATGAAGCTTTTATCCGAATAAATTTTCCAGAGTCTGTACGGAATAATCACCGCCGCGTCGCCCCAGCCTGCGGCGTTGTGCATTTCCCACATATCGCTTTTCGGGAACGGCGTCGGGGAAACATTCAGAACTCTGCCGTCGTCGTGCTGACAGTCTCTGACGTCGCGAAGCCATTTCCTGAAAAATGACGCTGAGTCGCAAAGGTAAGCGGCGGTGGTTGAGAAAACCTGAGCGTCGCCGTCCCAGCCGCTTTTTTCACGCGCCGGACAATCCGTCGGTACGTCAACAAAGTTTGATTTCATACTCCATAGGGTATTCTCATGGAACTTGTTAATCTTTTCGTTTGAACAGGTAAAGGAGCCTGTGAAGTCAAGCTTTGAGTATGTAGCAACTGCTTCAAAATCCTTCGGATTGATTTCGTCGATACCCTCAACGAGCGCATAGCGAAAGCCTGAATAAAAGCCCTCGGGCTGAAAACTTTGCTCGCTGCCGTTACAGATAAAAACAATCTCCTGAAGTATTTCGGGAGAACCCTCTTCGACTAAAATCGTAGCTCTGCTGTATTCGCAGTTATCAAGCGTTTCAGTGAGTCGTAGGCGTATCTTCTGTCCGTATTCTCCTTTAATGCGAAAACGAACATATCCCGCAAGGTTTTGCGAAAAATCAAGGATTTTTTTGCCTGTCGGCGAAATAAGAAGCTTTGGCGTAAAACGCTCCGCTTCATAAATCCCGTCTGTAAGGGAAGCCGTCGGAATAACGTCGTATCGGGTTTCCTCTGCCTTTTTTGAATAGGTGGGAGTAAGGCGCGAGTCATAAATCTCTCCGTCCTTTAAGTCCGCATATCTTACGGGACCGTCGTTACTGTAGTCAAAGCTTTTATCCGTTATAACCGTATCGGCTGAGCCGTCTGCGTATTCGATTTCAAGCTGAGCCACCAGCTTTCTTTGGTTTCCGTATCGGTTATGCTCGTTACCGTAGCCGAGCTTGCCCATATACCAACCGTCCGTAAGCGTAAAAGCTATACGGTTTTGTTTTTTCAGAAGGGAAGTCACGTCGTAGGTCTGATAATGAAGCCTCTGCCCGTACTCGGTCGTTCCCGGTGCAAGTACGCCCGAAAGGCGCGTACCGTTTATGTCTGCGGTATACGCTCCGAGAGCGGTAGCGTATAGTCTTGCTTTTTTGACCTCGCCTCTGAGCTCAAAATCCTTCTTGAAACAGTCAGCCGGAAGTCGCTCCCCGTCAGAAACAAGTCCGCTTGTTATCCACCTTGCGCGCCAGTCGTCAGGGAAGAGTCCCGTTTCGAAAAAGGCTGTTTCGGAGTTTCCTTCGGAATCGTTTTCGTCCCATACCGTAACGCTCCAAAAGTATCTTTTGCGGCTTGAAATCTTAAAATCGGCGGTGCAGTTCATAGACGACGAGGCTGTTTTTTTACTGTCGAATACTGCTTCGTCCCCGTCGCTCCATACCCTTACGCGATAAGCGGTCTGGGTAATTCCGCCCCGGGCGTTCCAGGTAAAGCGAAAGCTTTTTTCGTCTATGCCAACGGGATTGGTTCTGTGATTAATCTGTAATCTTATCGGTTTCATATCAACATACTTTTCAAAACAACAGTTTAATGAATTCGTTTTTTATATCAGGTATCATTTTCCTTCTTTTTCCGCTCTGCGCGTTTTCTGCGCCGCTGCGCGCGGTTGTCTGCCTCTGAAGCAAATACCTCGACGGCAGCGTCGGTCATGTCCTCGTCCCAGAGCGTACCGCTTATTATCGTCTCAGCCCACGGACAGAGTTTCTTGTAATCCGTGTCTAAAACTACCGTGTACGGCGGTCCGCAGCGGTCGTCAACAGCCATATATAAATGCCGCCCCTCGCTGATAAGCGAGGAGGGGTACTCAATATCGGGGTCGTCGACGCGGTCGTATATTTCTTTTGTAATCTCATATAAATCGTGATTAGGCCCGCCGCCGATTTCCGCAGTATATAGCCCCGTTTCGGGGTCATAGCAGCAACGCCAGCCGATTCCTTTTTTAAATTCCATAGCACACGCCTCTTTAGTACCCGTATAAATCAGAACCTGTCCGAAAGCTCAATATAATACGGACAGATGTTTTCATAGCTTCCGTCCTTCATTCTGAAGCCCTTCGGTATAACGCCGAGCTGCTTAAAGCCTACGCGCTCATAGAGATGCCGCGCGTGAATATTGCTTTCAACAACGGCGTTGAACTGAAGTATTTTAAAGCCGATTCGCTTTGCGTTTTCTATACAGTCAAGAACTAATCTTTCGCCGATATGCCGACCTCTGCAGTAGGAGCTGACCGCATAACTTGCGTTACAGATATGACCGCATCTGCCTATATTGTTAGGGTGAAGAATATAAAGCCCGACGACCTTTCCGTTATCCTCCGCCACGCCGCAGTAGCTCTGTGAAGCAAAAAATTCTTCGCCCGTTTTCCCGTTTAGAAGCTCCTCCTGCGGAAAGGCGATACCGTCCTCAACGACCTCGTTCCAGATAGAAATCATCGCC
>JAILGO010000085.1 GCA_024696725.1 Eubacterium sp.
CACTTGCCATTGCTGTCATGATTGGCGACGGCTGCTGTGCGTTTGTCAGCCTGAGCCTCGGCAGAAAGGAAGTAAAAAACGCCACGAAAAGCGTTGGCAATTCCATTGTTATGGTAATTGTCAGCAGCTTGCTCCTCAGCGCTGTTTATCTGATTTTCAGTAAGCAGATTATTTCTCTCTTCGGCGGAACGGTAAACGCCCAAACCTTTCAGCATTCCAAGGAATACTTCTTTTATATTACGCTCGGCATTCCGTTTTATATGTTCGGTCAGGCGCTTAACCCTATTATCAGAGCGGACGGAAGCCCTCGCTTTGCAATGGTATCAACTCTCGCAGGTGCTGTCACAAATATTATTCTTGACCCCATTTTCATATTTGCTTTTAAGTGGGGTATGATGGGCGCCGCGGTAGCAACGGTAATTGGACAAATTGTTACCGCCCTTCTTGCCGTCTGGTATATCGTTCATATGAAGTTGATAAAGCCTTCCACAGCAGACTTCAAGCTTGATACAACGATTTGTAAAAAAACGCTTGTGCTCGGCATTACCAGTTTTCTATCACAAATATCGCTTGTTGCTGCTATGGCGGCAATTAACAATATGATTCGGAAATACGGCGCGCTTGATTCGGTTTTCTCTCAGGAGCAATATGCGCAGATACCGATGGCGGTAGTCGGTATTGTGATGAAATTCTTCCAGATTGTCATTTCCATCGTAGTCGGTATGGCGGCGGGCTGTATTCCGCTTGTCGGCTTCAATATGGGTGCCGAAAAGAAAAACAGGGTCAAGAAACTGTTCAAAAAACTACTGTTTTCCGAAGCGACAGTAGGAGCCGTTGCGCTCGTTATCGTTGAGTTGTTTCCAACGCAACTTATCCGTATTTTCGGCGCGGCAAATGAAAGTCAGTATTATGCGGATTTTGCTGTTAAGGCATTTCGCATCTATCTTTGTATGATGGTATTTGCATGCGTCAATAAGGCTTGTTTTATCTTCCTTCAGGCGATGGGAAAGGCAGTTGAATCTACGCTGCTTTCTATGGTCAGGGAGATTGTATTCGGCGTCGGCTTTGCGCTTTTGCTTCCGCTTTTCTTTGGACTGGACGGCGTTTTGTATTCCATGCCGCTTTCTGATATTCTTACTTTTATAATCTCGGCAATCATCATTTTCAAAGTGAACAAAGAGTTGAACGAACCGTCAACAACATCATAAAGAAAAAGAGCGCTTTTAAACGAAGCGCTCCTTTGTATTCACATATGTTTTTTTAACCTGACAATTCCCGATTTGTCTGTATCATTATATCACTGTTTTTAGTAAAGAGCAAATATGTGTCACAGAGTACAGCGAGCATAGGTTTTGTACTGCCAAAACAGGAAAAGAAAACAGACCGAAAGAGAGTCGGTCTGTCATTAATGAAATATTGCAGGCAATATGAAATACCTGCGGTATGAAATATCTCGCTTTGCTCGATATGAAATTAAATTAATCCATCACACGCCGAAGGCGTATTTCGTTGCGGAGCAATTTCATATTCTGAAAGAATATTTCATTAATCCGCAAGGATTAATTTAATTGGGAGAACCTTCTTTACGAAGGCTCTCCCACGGGTGCGTTTTTTATCAGTTGAGTTTATATTTCTCCGCCTGGAGATTGAACATATAGGCGTAGGCGCCGCCCTTTTCCATAAGCTCCTTATGGGTTCCGCTTTCGATAATCGTACCGTTTTCCATAACGTAAATTCTGTCGGCGTTTACGGTGGTTGAAAGACGGTGAGAAATGAATATTACCGTCTTATTTTCAGCCGCCTCTATCATTGCCTGATTGAGGTTATACTCGGCTATCGGGTCGAGATTTGCAGAGGGCTCGTCAAGGATTGCAAAGGGACAGTTTTTATAAAACGCCCTTGCGACGGCTACCTTCTGGCTCTCGCCGCCCGACAGCATTACGCCGTCCTTATTGAATTCACGAAGAAGCTCGGTATCGACGGTCAGAGGCTTTGAAAAGCCGCTGTGCTTCAGCGCCTCCCCGACGCCCGCCTCGTCGGGCTCAACGTCGAGCGCAACGTTCTCGCCGAGCGAGCAGGCGTAAAGCTGAAAGTCCTGAAAGACCGCGGAAAAGCGCTCTCTGTGACTCTCGGGAGTAACGTCCTTTATATTTTTTCCGCCGATAAGAATCTCGCCCTCGGTCGCGTCGTAAAGCCTTAAAATGAGATTTGTAAGGGTAGTTTTTCCCGCACCGTTATAGCCGACGAGCGCAATCTTTTCGTAAGGCTTTATAGTAAGATTTACGTTTCTCAGCGTAGGCTCATGGTTACCGGGATAGGTAAACGAAAGGTTTTTAATCTCTATAGTTTCGGGCTCGCCGCACTCAGCCTCGTCCTCGCCGTCGATAGTTCCCTCGGCTTTAAGGAATTCACGGTATTTTTCTATCATTTTGGCACGCTCGGAAAAACGCGCAACTGCCCACACGGTAAGGAAATTAATACTCATAGCGATTGAATACGCGCCGTTAAAGGCGGCGACGAAATCGCCCGCGCCGATAGTCTTTTTTATAATAACGAGATACCCGAGATAAATAGGCATAAGGAACATAAAGCCGATTACCTGAACGCCCGTTTCCTGAAGGAAATAGAAGCACGAAATCCTCGATACGTAGTGCTTCTGATTATTTATTACGTCGTCTGCGGAATCGTCGTAGCGCTGAAGAAGAAGCGGACGGATATTATTCATCCTTACCTCCTTAGCGTAATCCTGAAGATAGAACACGCGCTGAAAATAGTCGCTTCTTCGGTGGTATTTCGCGTTATCCGTTCTTCTGTCCATCTGAAGCTTTCCGACCTTTTTTGAAATCGGAAGGAAAGCGAAAACAACAGCGAATATCAGAAGCAGGCACACGGGGTCGATAGTAAGCAGTACGGACGAAACGGCGATAAGCGAAATAATATCCGCAAAATAGTTCCTTACGAGCGTCATAAGGTTCTGGATATTATCCGACGAGGACTCGATAGTAAGAATAAAGTCCGTATAGAAATCGGGGTTGTCGTAGGCTGTGAGGTCAAGCTCCTTTGCTTTTTCGTACAGCTTTTTATTCAGACCGAAATACACTCTTTCCTTCGCAATATTCCAGTAAAACTCGCGGAACAGCCACGAGGCAAGCTTTGTAATTACAAGCACGGCGGCAATAACCGCAACGGCGTAGTAAATTCTTTCGAGGTTAACCTTGCTCTCATATATATCGACGATATATTTTATACCGAGTACGCTGATAAGCCTCTGGGGTACGAATGTCATAACGCCCCACATCAGCTCGCCGATTACGTAAAACGGCTCGACACTGAACAGAAGCTTAATGAAAAAGAATATATTCGAAACCATAGAGTGAGCGGTCTTATTATTCGTTTTATTCATTTTCGCTCACCTCCCCGCTGTTATAGCTCGACGCCTGGAGAGCGAACATTTTTGAATACTCGCCGCCGCTTTTCATAAGCTCGGCGTGCGTTCCCTCCTCGCTCACTCTGCCCGAGTCGAGAACGATAATTCTGTCGCTTAAAACAGCGCTTGCGAGGCGATGGGAAATATATATAACCGTCTTGCCCTCAGTAGCCTCGATAAGATTTTCGTACATTGAATATTCGGCAATCGGGTCAAGTGCGGACGAGGGCTCGTCGAGCACGGCGATATCAAAATCTCCCGCAAAAAGACGCGCGGTGGACAGCTTCTGATTTTCGCCGCCCGAAAGTCCGACGCCCTCCTTGTCGAATTCCTTAGTCAAAACGGTATCGCCGCCGTTTTTCATACCCTCGATTTTCTTCCATACGCCGCTTTTAATAAGCGCGTCGCGGGCGAAAAGCTTTTCGTCGGTATCGCACTCCTTACACATTACGTTTTCATATACTGAAACCGCGAAATTACGATAATCCTGAAAAACAGCGCCGAAGGAGCTGCGAAGCGAATGCAGATTATACTCCTTAATATTTACGCCATTATAAAGAATTTCGCCTTCAACGGGGTCGTAAAATCTTAAGAGAAGCTTAACGAGAGTCGTTTTTCCCGCGCCGTTTACGCCGACGACGGCAATGCTTTCGCCCTTATTGATTTTAAACGAAACGTTTTCGAGCGCGTTGCGCTTTGCGGACGGATATTTAAAGGTTACGTTTCTGAATTCAAGGCTTTCAAATTCGCCCGCCTCAAGCTTACCGTCGGTTACGGCAGGCTCGTAATCAAAGAATTTATGTAGGTTATCAAAATACAGCGACATCTCGGAGATACGCGAAAAACTGTTGGCAATATCGTCAACAGCTCCCCTTACGGAATTGATTGAGGAGAGCACGACCGAGAAGCCCGACACGGTCATTTTATCGGTATTAACGAACTGATAGCCCGCGAAGGCATAAGTTCCTATAATCGGGATAAACTCGCTGAAAAGCGAGCTTACAAGACTGTAAAGAAACAGACCCATACCGTATTTTTTAAGGATAAAAAGATTAGCCTTTATCGCGCCCTCAAACCTTCTCATCAGGACCAGGAAAATATTTGAGGTTCTCATATCCTTTGAATAGTCGCGGAGAAATACCGTACGCTGAATATACGCCTTAACCCTGTTATTCGTCGTCATCCGAAGGTCGCGCTTATAGGAATAGCGGCTTTTAAACACCTCGATTACAAAAACGAAGAGAATAGGCACGAGGAACAAAAGGTAATGACGGTCAATGGAAGCTACCGTCGCGGCAACGAATGCGAACGAAATCAGGTTACCTATAATAAGCGCAAAGCCCTCGTTAAAGCCGTGATAATAGCTTCGCGTCATAACCTCGGCAGCCCGCTGATATATATCGTAAAACTCGGGATTTTCGTAACAGGAGATATCGAGCCGTCCCGCCTTGTCGAAAATCTTACGGTTCATTGACTTAAGAAAACGCTTTGCGCCGACGTCGTTTACGTAAGAAAAATACCAGCTCAGCGCCTTCGATACTACCGCAACCGCGACAAAGGCTAAAAGATAGCGGACATAAACCTTAAAATCCCTTTCTCCTTCAATAACGCTTAAGAGTATTTTAAGAAAAAGGATATTCTGAATGAAATAGTTGAACACCATATCGATGGTCATCATAGCAATAGCGGAGAGCATATACCATTTATCCGCGCCCCATATCGTTTTAATCGCATATATTACGTTTTTTACAAGCGGCGCCTTTTCCTCGTGCGCCTCTATCCACCGCATACGCTCACCTCTTTTCACCGTTTTTATTTTAAAAGCCGCCGGCTAGTTACCGACGGCTTGAAAATATTATAACACTTATAACATATTTGTCAACAAATCACTTGGCTGATTATCGTTTTTCGGACGTTTGCCTCAGCATTTCGTCGCGTATCTTCGTGAGAATCCGTTTTTCAAGGCGTGAAATATAGGATTGAGATATGCCCATTCTGTCGGTGAGTTGCTTCTGGGTGCAGGGCGTATTCCCGTCGATACCGAAGCGGAGATACATTATGCTTCTCTCCTTTTCGGGCAGCGCTTTGAGAACGCGGCGGAGGAGTCTTTTCTCGTCCTCATATTCAACGTTTTCGCTTATTTCGTCGGGCTCCGTTCCGAGCACGTCGCAAAGGGTAAGCTCGTTACCGTCCCAGTCGGTAGAAAGCGGCTCGTCAAAGGACAGCTCCGTTCTTGAATTCGACGCCTTTCGAAGAAACATAAGTATTTCGTTTTCAATACACCTTGAGGCGTAGGTAGCGAGCTTTATATTTTTATCGGGGTCGAAGGTTTTAACCGCCTTCATCAGCCCTATCGTGCCGATAGAAACGAGGTCCTCGGTTCCCGCGTTAGAGCTTTCAAACTTTCTGGCGATATAAACGACGAGGCGGAGATTATGTATAACGAGCAAATCGCGGTGAGTTTCGTCGCCCTCGCGAAGCTCGGCAAAAACCGTTTCCTCCTCCTCTTTTGTAAGCGGAGGAGGAAGAGTTTCCGGACCGTTTATATAATGACAGAACTGTCTTAGCTTAAGTCTTAAAAGGATAATTTTAAATAGCTTATAAAACATTGTATCACCTATACCGATAGAATTTCGGGGTTAAAAACCGCGGAATACTCCTTAGATTTCATATCGTCGGAGAGCGCGACGTAAACGTTTTCCGCGCTTTCGCTCCCTTTATCATTTTTAATTATCACCCTGTCGGGCTTGAACGCCGTAAGAAAAGAGGCGCTGTTCACCGTTGAGGCGGGTATAATACGTCCGCCGTCGGTATTAAAATCCTTAAACCTGTCGCTCGACGCGACTATTACCGGGCTCCCCGAAAAAGGCTCGCGCAGACGGTTACCCGTATCGGCAAGGGCAAAAAGCGTAACACTCTGCCCCCGCCTTTCTATTTTAAGCGTATATATTTCGCCCGCGGATACCCGTTTATTGTACACCCGTACAACGCCGCAGGATATTATATACGCAAAAAAAGCGGAAATAAGAAGTCCTCTCGCGCCGATATTTATATATACGCTCTGATTATTCACCGTAACGCTTTGGGTTTTAAAAAGGAAGCAGCTTCCCGTTATTATACCGAGGAAAACGAACGAGGAAAAAAGATAGGCTCCGACGCTGAGCAAAAAGCTTTTCAGCCTTTTAAAGCCGAAAGCGGCGAGGACGATTACCGCAGCGGAGGCTGCTTTAAGCGGAAGGGATAAGTAAAACGGAAGGTCGATAAGTATAATCAGCGAATACGCTCCGCCGAGCGCCGAAGCTAAAATCAGCCTTACGGTCCTTGCGCTTCGTTTCGTCAGCCTTGCGGCAAGGCTTAAGAGAAGAAAGGTAATAAAGAAATTTATTACGAAAAGCACGTCGACGTAAATTACAATATTAAAACCTCCCTTCACGGTAATTATAAACCGCTCGGGGAGGTAAAATTTGTCAAAAAAGATTATTAATTAAAATAAAAAAAGACCGAATAAAATGAGTTCAGTCTTTCAAGGTTTATCAGGGGTATTCGTTCTTCCAACAAGATAATCAATGCTTGTATTATAGAAATCCGCAAGCTTCCATAATATTGATACCGGCACTTCTCTCTTTCCCG
>JAILGO010000139.1 GCA_024696725.1 Eubacterium sp.
AGCCTTACGGCGTTAAGGCTGTCTTTTAGGCAGGCGCCCTTCTTTATTTTTTTAAGCGTTTCATCGCTTCCGCTTTCAAAGCCGATTGCAAGCATAAAGCAGCCCGCCAGCTTCAGCTTCGTACAAAGCACCTGCGACAGCGTGTTAGTGCGCGAATTCACGGTGAAGGAAATATTACCGTACAGCGGAGAATTAATAATTCTGTCGCAGAGCTCTATTGCCCAGTCCTCGTTAATCGTAAAGGTGTCCGCTTTAAAGAAAAAGCTCTTTATTCCGCGCTTATAATAACACTCCTCAATTTCCGCAAACACGTTTTCAACGCTCCTGAAGCGCACCCTTCTTCCCGATACAATCGGCGTAAGGCAATAGATACAGGACGACGGACATCCGATAGAGGTCTGAATCGTCGCCATCGGCTCGCCCGTGTCAGGGCGCTGATAAAGCGCGTTGTTCATTAAGTCTCTCGCGGGGAACGGAAGGGAGTCCAAATCCGCGTCCCAGCAGTTAAAGGCTGTCTTTTTAAGCTCGCCGTTTTCACGGTATATTATTCCCGGTATGTCCTCCGGCTTTCCGCTTCCCTTAAGCAGATATTCAATAAGCGGCAGAATAACAAAATTCGATTCGCCGCCAATCATTACGTCAACGTTATCAAGTTTCAGCCTGTTCAGCGTATCCCGGTCCGCGTCAAAAAAAATCGCGCCCTTAAGGATAACGCGGCAATCGTAACATTCCTTTATTGCGTTGATGAATTCAATATCGTCATATATGGTCGCGTTTGTAATACTTACAAAAACCGCGTCGGGCTTAAACTCTCTGACGTCGTTCATTACGACGTTGCGCGTTTTATGCTCGGTCTGATAGTCCTTTAAAAAAACCTCGTAGCCGTTGTTTCTCAGTATCGCCGCCGCGTAGCCCAAATCGTTACAGGCGTGAATCGTCGCCGTAGCGGAGTCGTCAATATTGCACTGCGCCCTGTCCTCACCGCGCTGATACAGCTTTCCCGGCGGATAAATCAGCATTACTCTGTTCATCGTCTCACCGCTTTCTATATCTGTGCGAAAAGCTCGGCGTTTGCGCGCTCGGCGTCAGCGGCGGTATTGATGTTGTATTCCCTTTTCGCTACCTCTGCCGTAACGCCCTTTAAGCCGCGTTCAATAAGGAGATTGATATAATCGCACAAATCGCAGGGAACGTTCTTTCCCTCGTCATAGCTCTCTTTAAGTATGGCTATGCACTCGCGGCTGAAGACGCAGAAGCCCGTGCCTTTAAGATTGTTGTTTACAACGCTCGGCTTTTCGGTACAGTGCGTAATACCGCCGTCCTCATTAAGCGCAACCGAGTAATTACCCTTAATCTCTTCCGCGTCGTTTTCGTAAGTAATGCCGCAGACGAAATCGGCGTCGCCGAGCTTAACCGTTTCAGCTTTGCTGTCAACAAAAATCTCGTCGCTGAGCTGAAGCACGGTATCGCCGTCAATACTCTCAAGCGCCGCGGCAATCGCGTTTACAAGTCCTATCGGCTGTTCCTGTACAGCGTAACAAACCGGTACGCCCTTATACTGCGTTCCGATTTCCTTTTCAATTCTCGCCCTGTGTTTTCCGACAACAACAATAATCCTGTCAACCTTAAGGTTGAAAAGATTCTCAAGCGAATATTCAATTAAACGTTTACCCGCAATCTCTATGAGCGGCTTACAGACGTCGCTGCCGAAGCTTCCCGTGAGCCTGCTTCCGCTGCCTGCGGCTAATACAAGTCCAACCATAAAAAATATACTCTTAAATAAAAAATTTGTAACTTATATAATAACAAATTATCATTTTTTTGTCAACAGCAGCCATAACCGAAAAACGCCCCGAGTCACAGCTCGGGGCGCGGGATTATTTACTTTCCTCTTCCTGCTTTTTAAGCTTCGCTTCCTCTTCCTCCTCAAGTTGTCTGTAAGCAACCTTTCCTACGAGCGTTTTCGGAAGCTCGGTGCGGAACTCAATCTCTCTCGGCATAGCGTGCTTTGAGATATTCTTGCGGCAGTGCTCAAGGATTTCCTCCCTGATTTTGTCGCTCGGCTCAACGCCCGGACGAAGCACAACGAAAGCCTTTACCTTATGCATTTTGTACGGGTCGGGAACGCCGATAGCGCACGAAAGAAGCACGTCGGGGTGAGCGTCGATAGTGTTTTCGACCTGTGACGGATATACGTTGAAGCCCGATACGACGATAAGTCTCTTGAGCCTCTGCTTGTAATAGATAAAGCCGTCCTCGTCCATAGTGCCGAGGTCGCCCGTGTGGAGCCATACGTTTCCGTCCGCGTGGCGGCGAAGCGTTGAAGCCGTTTCCGCAGCGTTGTCAAGATAGCCCTTCATAACGGTAGGACCGCAGATACAGATTTCTCCCTCCGTTCCGTAGGGAACCTCCGTGTCGTTCTTCGGGTCGACAATCTGATAATAAATGTCGGGGAACGGGATACCTATACTTCCCTCGCGGAAATAGTCGAACGGCGTAAGGCACGAAGCCGTAACGCATTCGGTGGTGCCGTAGCCCTCTCTTATCTGTAC
This sequence comes from Eubacterium sp., assembly GCA_024696725.1. Lineage (GTDB taxonomy): Bacteria > Bacillota > Clostridia > Oscillospirales > Acutalibacteraceae > Eubacterium_R. Next base: position 2,553 of record JAILGO010000139.1, read on the forward strand.
GCCCGACTTATGCTCCTTAAGGAAAGCGTCGACCTTCTTTTTAAGCTCGACGGAAAGCGAGTCGCCTCCGCAGAAAACTCCGCGCAAGAACGACAGGTCCGCGTCTTTAAAGCCGTCGGAACGAAGCAGCGCCTCGAAAAGCGTCGGAACGCCGACGATAACGTTCGGCTTATACTTAAGCACGTCCTTTGCGTAGGTCTTAATTGTAAACTGCGGAATAAGGATACAGGTTGCGCCGGCGGTAAGCGCCGTATGTATTCCGACTCCTAAGCCGAAGCCGTGGAAAAGCGGCATTACCGAGAACATACGCAGCTTGTGCATAGGAAAGCCTGCGCCCGCCTGAACCTCGTAACCGAGAGCGTTCATATTCATATTTGTAAGCTCTATACCCTTTGATACGCCCGTTGTTCCGCCGCTGAAAAGTATAACCGCGGTCTCGTCCTTCGACGGAAAGCCTTCGGGGAGCTCCTTAACCTTCCTTGCGCCGGAGACGAAATCGCTCCAGCTGACAACGTCCTTGTTGTCTGCGGGAAGCGGAGCCGGCTTTTCCTTGACCGTCAGCGGATAAAGCATATTAAGCGGGAAGGGGAGCGCGTCCTTGATTCGCGCAACGATAACCTTTACGGGATAATCTACGCCCTCAAGAGCTCTCAGCACCTTTTCGTAGAACATATCAAGAACGACTATCGCCTTGCTGTTTGAATTCGTAACGTAAAAATTTATTTCGCCCTCTGCGGAAAGAGGATGAATCATAGCCGGAACGGCGCCGATTCTGTTAAGCGCGTAAAAGGCGTCTATTCCCTGAGGCGCGTTGGGCATACAGATAGTTACCTTGTCTCCCGCGTTGATTCCGATAGCCTTGAAAGCCTTCGCTACGGTGTCAACGCTTTTAAAGAATTCCGTGTAAGAGGTCTTTTTTCCCTGGAACACGTACGCGGTGTTTTTATATCCGCCGTTGTCGTTAAGATTATTGTCACAGGCATATTTTATCGCCTCATACATTGAGCCCTGCGGATATTCAAGCGTCTCGGGTATATTGCCGAAAAACTTCAGCCAGGGCGCGTTAGGTTTATTCATAAGTCTTCCCCTTTGCTCTTATTTCCGTTATATTATACATAAACAAAACAACAAAACAAACATTTGTCTAATAAGTTTATATTTATTTTATAATTTGCCGAAAATGTTATAAAGCTATTGAAATAATCCGCTTTTGTGGTAATATAATGTTATCAACTTTCAGAGGTTAAATTATGACGTATAAAGTAAAAAAAGACCCGATAGATAAAATACCTAAGGGTCAGTTCATATTCTGGATTATCGTACGAATAGCCATGATATGCTGCGCGACGTATTCGTTTGTTCACGGCGATTTGGTAATGGGCTTTGAGAGCGTTTTCGTTTTTATCTTCTCACACCTTTGGGATATGTTTCAGGTTCTCGGTAACGGCTCGTTTATTGAGGACGTTCCCCCGATTGCCCAGACGGCGCTGAATTTCATTATTCTTATGGGCATTCTCTTCGGCTCATATCTCGGCTGGTTCGATAAAATAAGCTGGTACGACGAGGTTATGCACTGCTTTACGGGTATCGTATGCGCCGTTTTCGCCTACGATTTTTCTAACGTGATACAGAAGGATAAGGGTAACTGCGCGGTTACGGTTTCGGCGATGTTTGCGCTTATGTTCGCCTGTACTATCGCGGTCGGCTGGGAGTTCTATGAGTTCATTATGGACACGGTTCACGGAACAAATCTTCAGCTCGCGAAGGAGGGCGCCGAAACCGCAATGTACGACCTTGCTAAGTTCCGCGGCGAATACGGCTATCTCGGTCTTGTCGACAGTATGACGGATATGATGCTCAACGTGACGGGCGGCATAATCGGTATGGTCGGTATGATTATTTACCGAAAGAAGCACCCCTTTGAACATAAAAAGTAATTCTGCGGGAGGCGGCGCCTCCCGTTTTTTGCTCGACTTTTCGTTTACAAAACGAACGTTATGTGATATTATAAAAAAAGAAAGGACTGATAATATGAAAAAGCTGATTTCCGTTTTGCTGACGCTTTGTATGCTTATCTCTCTCTCGCCCCTCACGGCATACGCGATTGAGGTTGATACAACCCCGCCCGAAATACATACGAACACCTTAACAATGACCTTACCCGACGGTAAAAACGCCGTTACAATCGGCGATACGATAAAGTTTTCCGTTGAGGTAACGGACGAAAACGAAATCGATACGGTTGAGGCGTATTATTACAACTACGCCGTAGAAAAAGGCGAGGCTTTCTATTTTTCATACAATGCACAGAGCGGTAAGTTTGAGTGTGAAAAAACGATTGATAACAATGTTGCCTCGGGCGAGTGGAAACTCTTACGCTTCTCGCTGCGGGACAGCAATGACAATTATGGATATTATTACAATACGTCTTACAGCACGAACGAGCCGAGTTCGGATTTAGACGCCTTTAATTACACGGTTGAGGGAACGAATCCCGATATCACCCCTCCCGTTATCAGTATAGGTACCTTCACTATGACTCTCCCTGACGGCAAAGACGCCGTTACAATCGGCGATAAGATTAAGTTTTCCGTTGAGGTAACGGACGAAAGTGAAATTAACTATGTTGAAGCATATTATTACAACTACGCCGTAGATAAAGGCGAGTCTTTCAGTTTTACGTACAATGCACAGAGCGGCAAGTTTGAGTGTGAAAAAACGATTGATAACAACGTTGTCTCAGGCGAGTGGAAGCTTTTACGCTTCTGTGTTCGAGACAACCATGAAAATTATGCTTATTATTACAATACGTCATACAGCACGAACGAGCCGAGCTCGGATTTAGACGCCTTTAATTACACGGTTGAGGGAACGAACCCCGATATCACCCCTCCCGTTATCAATATAGGTACCTTCACTATGACTCTCCCCGAAGGCAAGTCAAGAGTTATCGCAGGCGATAAGATTAAGTTTTCGGTCGAGGTAACGGACGAAAGTGAAATTAGCTACGTTGAAGCGTATTATTACAACTACGCCGTAGAAAAAGGCGAGTCTTTCAGTTTTACGTACAATGCACAGAGCGGCAAGTATGAATATGAATATACTGTAGGCGAAAACACCCCTACGGGCGAGTGGAAGCTCTTACGCTTCACGCTGCGGGACAACCACGACAATTATGGATATTATTACAATACGTCATACACCACGAACGAGCCGAGCTCGGATTTAGACGCGTTTAATTATATCGTTGCCGAAACCTGTAAAATAACCTTCGACACGCGCGGGGGAACGCCGGTTGATCCGATTTATGTTGAAAAGGGAACAAAGGCGAAGGCTCCCGATTATCCCGAAAAAGAGGGCTTCACTTTCGGAAGCTGGTATAAAAACGCGGATCTTACAGGCTACTTCTCGTTCAGTTACTATACCGTTGACGAGGACATGACCCTGTACGCGGGCTGGAGCATTATGCTCTCAGTTTCGAACTGGAACAAGACGGCGTCCGAAGAGGGCACCGGCGGCGGATATGTAATGGGCAGCGTCGGCTGGTACACGACCGGATGCTCGAATATCTCGCTTGATGAAAGCGGCGAAACGCTCCGCCTTACCGCTATTCCCGATACGGGATATATATTTACGGGCTGGTACAAGGGCGTTTATACGGGCAACAGTTCGGGACAGAGCGCCGAAC
>JAILGO010000158.1 GCA_024696725.1 Eubacterium sp.
GATACTTATCAATAAGCTCACAGGTTCTCACGAGCCAGTCGTTAAGCCACTCTTCGCTCGCGCCTTCTGCGTATGTATCCTCGGTTGACTTAAAGGTTTCCATACCCATAAGCACGGGAATCTCAACGGCAGGACCGTAAAAATCTCTGTAAGTATCGTCGTTTACGTCGCTGTCGATGCTTCTTCCGGGATTCATAAAGAAATAATGCTCCGCTCTGTGAGTTGAGCCGCAGAAGGTCAGACCGTTATTCTCGCACGCTGCTTTAATCTCACCGATAACGTCGCGGCAGGGACCCATATTTTTTGCGTTCCATTTATTGAATTCCGTATCGTACATAGCGAAGCCGTCGTGGTGCTCGCAAACGGGGGTAACAAATCTTGCGCCGGCGTTCTTAAAGAGAGTAGCCCACTCCTCAGCGTCAAAGTTTTCGCCCTTGAACATAGGAATAAAATCCTTGTAACCGAATTCGGACTGCGGTCCGTAATGCTTGATATGGTGGAAATACTCTCTCGTGGGCTTATTATACATATTGCGGGAATACCACTCGCCGGCAAACGCAGGCACGCTGTAAATACCCCAGTGAATGAAAATACCGAACTTATCGCGGTAGTACCACGAAGGCGTTTTATGGTTAGAAAGGGACGCCCAGTCGGCTTTAAATCTTCCGTTTTCGATAACGGTTTCTATAGTTTCAAGATATTCCTTTTGTGTCATAATACCCTCCTACTTCGGCAGACGGGATAAAATCGCCGTTCCGTTTTCTTTAAGCCATTTATTATATTTTTTATACTCGGGATACGCTTTAAGCACCTCGTTATAAAACCTTTTTGAGTGGTTCATCTCCTTAAGATGACAGAGTTCGTGAACCACCACGCTGTCAATTACTTCGGGAGGAGTCAGCATAAGCAGACAGTTGAAATTAAGATTCTTCTTTGCGCTGCAGCTTCCCCACTTCGTTTTCTGGGAACGTATTGTAATTCTGTTATACTCAACTCCGATAATTCGCGAATAGTACGCCGCTCTTTCGGGGATGTACTCTTTCGCTTTTCTGTAAAGCCCGTCAAGCTGCGACTGAGTCAACGCTTCGCTTCCCTGATGCGTCTTAGCTTTTTCATATCGGTCGAGATGCTTTTTTATCCATGCCGCTTTATCTTCAACAAGCCCGGCTATTCTTTTTTCGGATAAAAAATACGGCGCTCTTACGACTACTTTTCCGTCTTTTATCTGTATCGCCGCAGTCTTTCTTCGGCTGCGTATAATCTCATAATTCATATAACAATTATAGCATAATCAAAGAGATAAAAGCAATATAATAATCATTGAAATAAAAGACATTCGGTGGTATAATAAACTATATAAACAATATGGGGGTAACGGCTTTGGAATACAGAAAATACGGCAACACCTTTTATATAAGAATGGACAAGGGCGACGAAATAATCGGTCTTATTCTTGATATTTGTAAAAAGGAAGGAATAAAATCCGCCATTTTCAGCGGTATCGGCGGCTGTAGCGAAGCTGAAATTCAGACCTTTATTCCCGAAACGGGAAGCTTTGAAACGCGTAAAATAAGCGGTATGCTTGAGCTTGCTTCATTAACGGGTAACGTTATTACCGACGACGATATGAATTACTACCGCCATATTCACGCAGTATTCGCGTATAAAGACGGCGAAAATCACTATGTAGCGGCGGGACATCTTCGTTCAACTACTGTACTCTACACGGCTGAAATAGAGCTTCGTCCCGTTATCGGCGGAGATATAAAGCGCAGATACAACGAAGAAACCGGAACGGGATTCTGGGACTTCAAAGATTAAGAAAAAAGCAGTCAGGGACTGCTTTTTATTTTTCTATTAGGACAAGATGGGCTATGCCGGGTATCGGCTGGCCCTGTTTCGTTGACGTCGGGCTCATAAGCGCGCCCGTTGCGACGAACAGAACTCTGTTCAGTTTTCAGTTATTAAGCTCTCTCATTATATACGAGCACAGCACGGACGCGCTGCAGCCGCAACCCGAACCGCCGGAGTTTACATCCTGCTCTTTACGGTTATAAATCATAAGTCCGCAGTCGTTATGAACGCTTCGGATATCAAGACGGTATTCGATTTCAAGCAGCTCGTGAAGAAGCCCCGTTCCCGTATAGCCGAGGTCGCCCGTAAGGATTAAATCGTAGTCCCCCGCCGACGTTCCCGTATCGTTCAGAAAATCATTTATAGTCCTCGCCGCAGCAGGTGCCATGGCGGCGCCCATATTGTTTGCGTCTTTTATACCGAGGTCGGTTATTGTACCGATATTTACCGCGGTTATTTTCGGGCAGGCGGAGTTTGCGCTATTCTGTCTTTCCACCACGCAGCACCCCGCGCCCGTTACCGTCCACTGAGCCGTAGGCGGACGCTGACCGCCGTATTCAAGCGGATAGCGGAACTGTCTTTCACTTGAGCAAAAATGGCTTGAAGCGCCTGCTACGCAACACTCTGCGCCGCCGTCGGTAAGCATAGCGCAGTTAGCGAGAGTCAGCGCCATCGTTGAGCAAGCACCGTACATACCGATAAACGGAATCTGTAAATCCTTCAGAGCAAAGCAGGAACCGACGCACTGGTCGAGCAAATCACCCGTCATTGCAAAGTTTACGTCGGAAGGGCTTTTGCCTGCGTTGCTCAGCGCTCTTACTATCGCGGCGTGCTGCATTGCGGACTATGCAAGCTCGAAGCTTTCCTGTCCCATAGTTGTATCCTCAAAGACTGCGTCGAATTCATTTCTGAGCGGACCCTCGCCCTCCTTTTTACCGACTACGCCCGCGCTCCCCGTAATTACGGGCGGCACGTCGAAAAAGACCGTTTTACCTTTAAAATACATAGTAACACCCCGATTATATTATTTACGGGGCATATTATAATATTACTTGATATTTATATATCCCGAATATATAATTATCTTAAGGAGTGATATTTATGGGAATTTATGTAAAAGACGGTTTTTTCGTTCTTGAAACGGAAAACACACAGTACGTGATTGCCGCGGAAAAAGGCGGTGCGGTTCACAATCTTCACTGGGGTAAAAAATGCAGAATTGAGGATTTCGACGTACCCGACGGCACCTATTTTCTTTACAACTTAAGAATGAGAGACTGCTTCCGCGAGGAATACAGCTTTTTCGGCGGAACGGCTTACGAAAACTGTGCGCTGAAAGCGCGCTTTTCCGACGGGTGCAGAGAGCTTGAGCTTGAATTCAGCGGATACAGGCTCGACGGAAACTGTCTTAAGCTCTTTTTAAAGGACAGACATTATCCGCTTGAGGCGGAGCTCAGCTATGAGCTTTTCGACGGCTTCGATATAATCAGAAGAAGCGTTACCTTAACAAACGTGGGTAACGACGAAATAGTATTTGAAAAGCTTATGAGCTGCGAGCTGAATCTTCCCGGAAACAAGCCTTACACTATTAAAAACACTATGGGGAACTGGGGCTCGGAGTGTCTTCCCGTTGAAACCGGGCTTACGGGCGGAAGCTTAGTATTTGAAAGCAGACGCGGAATCAGCGGTCACAGCAACTCGCCGAGCTTTATTGCTTACAGAAACGCAGACGAGAAAAGCGGCGACGTATACTTTGCAAATCTTATATGGAGCGGCAATTTCAGCGTTGAAGCATCGCGTGACATAAGAGGAATTACGCGAGTTATTCTCGGTATGAACGGCTTTGATTTTGAGTACGCGCTCAAAGGCGGCGAAAGCTTTACCGCGCCGGCGGCGATTATCGGAAGAACAGTCGGTTTCGGCGAAATGACCAGACAGCTCAACAGATACGGTATAGAGCATCACCTTCCGAAATATTTTAACGAAGCTCCCCTTCCCGTGCTTTATAATTCGTGGGAAGCGACGGCGTTCGACGTAAGCACCGCGGCGCAGACCGAAATCGCAAAAAAGGCGGCGCAGACGGGCTGCGAGCTTTTCGTTATGGACGACGGCTGGTTCGGTCAGAGGAAGGACGACCACGCGGGACTCGGCGATTGGTACGTCAATCCCGAAAAGTTCCCGAACGGACTCGACGAGCTTATTGAAAACGTCAACGCGCTCGGGATGGATTTCGGCTTATGGTTCGAGCCTGAAATGGTTAACCCCGACAGCGATTTATTCCGCGCTCACCCGGACTGGGCGTATCATTATAGCACAAGAACGGCGCACGAGATACGGAATCAGTTAGTGCTTAATATGACTATGCCCGAGGTACAGGAATACATATTTGAATGCCTTGACGTTATGCTTACAAAGCACAATACAAAATACGTTAAGTGGGATATGAACCGTTCCCTCTCCGAAACGGGATGTGAAAACCTTGAACATCCCAGGGAGGTATGGTACAGACACGTTAAGGCGGTATACGATATTGTAGACAGACTCAGGGAAAAGCATCCCGACGTACAGTTTGAAAGTTGCTCCTCCGGCGGCGGACGCTGCGACTGGGGCGCGCTTGCTCATTTCGATATGGCGTGGACGAGCGACAACACGGACGCGATAGACAGAATAAAAATACAGAAAAACTATGCGCTCAACCGACCTTTAAAAACTATGCGCGCATGGGTTACGGACAGAAACTGGTACAACAGAAACGTTCCGCTTGAATTCAAGTTCAATATAGCTATGCGCGGCGCGCTCTCACTCGGCGGAAATCTTAATAAATACACAGACGGGGAAATTGAAACCTGTAAAAAGTACGTTGAGCTTTACAAAAAAATCAGAAATACCGTTCAGTTCGGCGACCTTTACAGACTTCTCGACCTCGAAAAAGACGAAATCAGCGCTGACCTTTATCTTAACGGGGATAAAACCGAGGGAGTTCTCTTTATCGCTGCGGTTAACACAAGCTGTATAAAAGAGGCGGAGACGATGTACCTTGACGGTCTTGACGACGACAGAATTTACGTTTTCGACTATGACGGTAAGCGCTACGAAAAAAGCGGCGCGTACCTTAAGTACAGAGGTATTGAAGTTATTGCAAGAGCGCAATACTATAACGCCGTAGTTGAAATAAAAGCAAAACGGTAACAAAAAAAGACGACTCAAAAGAGTCGTCTTTTTTAGGCATTAATAGTTTTCTGCGTGAAGCTCAAAGTAGCTCTGCGGATGGTCGCAAACGGGACATACCTCGGGGGCTTTAGTACCTACGATAATATGACCGCAGTTACGGCATTCCCACACCTTTACCTCGCTCTTTTCAAATACCTGAGCGGTTTCAACGTTCTTAAGAAGAGCTCGGTAACGTTCCTCGTGGTGTTTTTCGATTTCGCCAACCTTACGGAATTTTTCCGCAAGCTCGGGGAAGCCCTCCTCCTCGGCGGTTTTTGCGAAGCCTTCGTACATATCGGTCCACTCATAATTCTCGCCGTCCGCAGCGGCAGAGAGATTCTGAGCCGTATCGCCGATACCGTCAAGCTCTTTAAACCACATTTTAGCGTGTTCCTTTTCGTTATCGGCAGTTTTAAGGAAAAGCGCTGCTATCTGCTCAAAGCCTTCCTTCTTTGCCTTTGAAGCAAAATAAGTGTACTTATTTCTCGCTTCACTCTCACCGGAAAACGCCGCTTTTAAATTCTGTTCCGTTTTTGTTCCTGAATACTTACTCATTTTTATTCCTCCTTGATTTATTATTCTAATGATTTAATGATTTTATTCATTTCGCCGAGCTTGCTTTCAATGTCCTCAACGAGTTTAAACTGATTTCTTGCGCGGTTGAGATTATGTTTATTATAATCCGTCTTGAAATAGATATTACCGTTAAGGTAATCAGTCAGGAAGCGCATTCCGCACTCAAGCGTCATAAGCTTAGCAGAAAAGGCAAGATATTTTTTCTCAAAATACGTAAGCGCTTCGCCCGCCTCGCTGAGATAGCCCTTCGCGTACGCTTCAAAATAGCTGAGGTCAAGGCTTACCTTACTCAAATCGGTTTCGTCCTCTGCCGCAGTGCTCGCGCCGAAGCGGATGCTGTCGCCGAAATCATAGAGCGCAAGTCCGGGCATTACGGTATCGAGGTCGATAACGCACACGCATTCGCCCGTTCTTTCGTCAAACATAACGTTATTAAGCTTAGTATCGTTATGCGTTACACGAAGCGGAAGAGAGCCCTGTACCGCCAAATCGTAAAGCAAATCCATATCGTTTCGCCTTGCGGTTACAAATTCAATTTCCTTTTCGCACTCGCTGAGAAGCATATCGTCCGCCGCGAAAAGCGCGGGAAGAAACTCGTTATCAAAGCGCCACGGAGTGTTATGGAAATTAGGAATTGTTTCGTACAGCGTGTCGGCGGGAAAATCCTTAAGCAGCTTCTGAAAACGTCCGAACGCTGCGCCGCTTTTTCCGAAAAGCTCAGCGCTTTCGGCGGAGTCGTAGCTTATACTGTCCGCAACGAAAACATAAGCGCGGAAGCACTCCCCGTCCCCGGTCTTATAATAATCTTCACCGTCGGTTGTTTTTACAAAGTGCAGAGTTTCACGCTCGGGGTCTCCGCCGTTTTCAATAATAACGCCGCGGAGATAATCCGTTACGGCGAATACGTTTTTCATAAGCTCGTCGGGCTTTTTAAAGACCGCAGTATTTATTTTCTGAATAACGTATTTTTTTACCTTACCGTCGAGGTCGTATTCTGCAAGGAACGTTCTGTTAATATGTCCCGAGCCGAACTCCTTAACGCTTCGGAATTCGCCTTCAAAGTCAAATTGACTTACGATATCAATAATATTCAAATCA
>JAILGO010000163.1 GCA_024696725.1 Eubacterium sp.
AAAGAATATAATTTGTATAAAATAATTTATTATTGACTTTTTTATACAAGATATTGTATACTTACTTTGTATGTATACTTGTTATTGGAGGTATTAAATGGCAACCAAGGCTTACGGTAATGAAAGCATTAAATCTTTAAAGGGCGCCGACCAGGTACGTCTGCGTCCCGCTGTTATATTCGGCTCTGACGGTATTGAAGGCTGTCAGCACAGTATATTTGAAATAATGTCCAACTCAATCGACGAGGCGCGCGAGGGAAGAGGAAATAAGATTATCGTTACTAAATTTCTCGACAACTCGGTAGAGATTCAGGACTTCGGCGCAGGTATTCCAGTTGAGTATAACGAGGCTGAAAAGGAATGGAATTGGAAGCTTCTTTTCTGCACTCTTTATGCAGGCGGTAAATACGATAATAATTCCGGCGCGAACTATTCTTATTCACTCGGCTTAAACGGACTCGGTCTCTGCGCTACGCAGTTTGCGAGCGAGTATATGGACGCGGAAATTAAAAGAGACGGCTTTAAGTATAACCTTCATTTTGAGAAGGGAAAGAACAAGGGTGGTCTTAAAAAGGAACCTTACGGAAAGCGCGGCGACACGGGTACGAGAATTAGATGGAAGCCTGATTTAGCCGTATTTACCGATATTAATATTCCCGTTTCCTATTTTAAGGAAACAATTAAGCGTCAGGCTATTGTAAACGACGGAATTAAATTCGTTTTCAAAAATCAGCTGACTCAGACCCAGTTTGAAACCTTTGAATACTGCTACGAAAACGGAATTCAGGACTATGTTAAGGAAATCGCGGGCGATAAGGCGCTTACGACTCCGCAGTATTGGGAGTGCGACAGAGTAGGAAGAGACAGAGAGGACTTAAACGATTATAAACTGAAAATTAAAGCTGCGCTCTGTTTTTCTAACGACGTACAGTTAAAGGAATATTATCATAACTCTTCTTATCTTGAGCACGGTGGCTCTCCCGAAAAAGCGTTTCGCTCTGCTTTCGTTAATCAGATTAACGCATATCTTAAGGCAAATAATAAGTTCAATAAAACCGACGTTCAGATTAACGCCCAGGATATTGAGGAATGCGTTATATTTGTCGTTTCGTCGTTTTCAACTCAGACCTCTTATGAGAATCAGACCAAGAAGGCGATTACGAATAAGTTTATTCAGGACGCAATGACGGAATTTTTCCGACATCAGCTTGAGGTATATTTTATTGAGAATAAGCTCGACGCGAGTAAAATTGCCGACCAGATGATAATCAATATGCGTTCGCGTATAAAGGCTGAAAAAACACGTAAGAATCTTAAGACGACCTTACAGGCTAAGGTCGATATGACTAACAGAATTCAAAAGTTCGTCGACTGCCGAAGCAAAGACGTCGACGAAAGAGAGATTTATATTGTTGAGGGCGACTCCGCTCTCGGAGCATGTAAGCTTGCGCGCGACGCTAATTTCCAGGCGCTTATGCCTGTAAGAGGAAAAATACTTAACTGTCTTAAATCCGATTACGATAAGATTTTCAAGAGCGAAATTATTACCGATTTAATTAAGGTTCTCGGATGCGGTGTCGAGGTTAAAAGTAAGGCAGCTAAGGATGTATCTATGTTTGATATGAACGCTCTCAGATGGAACAAGATAATGATTTGTACCGATGCCGACGTCGACGGATTCCATATAAGAACTCTGATTCTTACTATGATTTACCGCCTTATGCCTAAGCTTATCGAGGCAGGTAAGGTTTATATCGCTGAATCGCCGCTGTATGAGGTAACCTGTAAGGACCAGACCTATTTTGCATATAACGAAATAGAAATGGACGAAATCAAAAAGGAAATCGGTGATAAAAAATACACGGTTCAGCGTTCTAAAGGTCTCGGCGAAAATGAGCCCGAAATGATGTCGCTTACTACGATGAATCCGGCTACAAGAAGGCTTATAAGAGTTACTCCTTCCGACGCTGAAAAGACCGCAGAAATCTTCGACCTGCTTCTCGGCGATGACCTTGAGGGCAGAAAAGAATATATTTCAATGAACGGACATCTTTATCTTGATGCCGCGGACGTTAGCTAAGGAGGGATAGTATATGGCTAAAAGAAAAAAAGAACCCGAAGTCAACGCTAATCCTCTCGCTGATAACGTTCATATTCAGGGTGCAGGCTTCGTCAAATCGGAAGAGATTACCGACGCGCTTACTTCTAACTTCATGCCTTACGCAATGAGCGTAATTCTCTCGCGTGCCATCCCTGAGATTGACGGCTTTAAACCATCTCACAGAAAGCTTCTTTATACGATGTATAATATGGGGCTTTTACAGGGCGGAACGATTAAGAGCGCTAATATTGTCGGACGTACAATGCAGCTGAATCCTCACGGCGACGCTTCAATTTACGAGACAATGATTCGTCTTTCGCGGGGTAATGAGAGCCTGCTTTATCCTTTCGTTGAAAGTAAGGGTAACTTCGGTAAGGCATATTCTAAGAATACGATGTATGCGGCTTCCCGTTATACAGAGGCTAAGCTTGCGCCTATCGCAAAAGAGCTTTTTGAGGATATAGGAAAAGACACCGTAGATTTTGTAGATAATTACGATAATACCATGAAGGAGCCTGTGCTGCTTCCGGTAACGTTCCCGACGATTCTCGCTAATGTTACAACGGGTATTGCCGCAGGTATGGCGTCATCAATAGCCTCGTTCAACCTTGGAGAGCTCTGCGATACTACCGTAGCGCTCATTAAGAATCCCGAGCATGAAATCAGCGACACTCTTTTAGCTCCGGACTTCGTGGGCGGCGGTTACGTTATTTATGACCGTGAAGAGCTTGAAAAGATATATTCAACGGGAAGAGGCTCGGTTAAGGTCCGTGCAAAATACACCTTCGATAAAACCGGAAACTGTATTGAAATAACCGAAATTCCGCCTACAACAACGTCTGAAGCTATAATTGATAAGATTGTTGAGCTTGTAAAAGCGAATAAAATACGCGAGCTCAGCGATATAAGAGACGAGACGGATTTAAAAGGTCTAAGAATCACTCTCGACCTTAAGCGCGGTACTGACTCTGATAAGCTTATGACAAAGCTTTTCAAAATGACTCCGCTTGAGGATACCTTCTCATGTAACTTCAATATCCTGATTAAAGGAACGCCGATGGTTCTCGGCGTCGGAGATATTCTTAAGGCGTGGATTGATTTCCGTCTTGAGTGCGTAAGAAGAAGAACGCAGTATACGCTTGACAGAAAAGCCGAGAGGCTTCATCTTTTGCAGGGTCTTGAAAAAATCCTTCTCGATATTGATAAAGCTATAAAGATTATTCGTGAAACCGATTCGGAAGCGGATGTTGTTCCGAACCTTATGATAGGCTTCGGTATTGACAAGTCTCAGGCTGAGTACGTCGCTGAAATCAAGCTTCGTCATCTCAACAGGGAATATATTCTTAAGAGAACGAAGGATATCGAAGAGCTTATTAATGAAATCGCCGAGCTTGAAGCTATTTTAGCTTCTAAGAACAGGCTAAAGAAGATTATTATAAAAGAGCTTGAAGCGGTTTCAAATAAGTATTCCGGCGAAAGAAGAAGCCAGATTCTTTATGAGGTTAAGCAGTATAACGAGGAAGAGACGGTTGAGATTCCCGATTATCCCGTAACTCTGTTTATCACGAAAGAAGGATATCTTAATAAAATCCGTACCGCAAATCTGCGTATGAGCGGCGAGCAAAAGGTTAAAGAGGGCGACGAGGTCGTTAATCAGTTTGAATGCTCAAATAAGGACGAGCTTCTTGTATTTACCGACAAAGCTCAGGTTTATAAGGCTAAGGTTGACGATTTTCCTGACGGAAAAGCTTCACAGCTCGGTCATTTCGTAGCGTCAACGCTTGAAATGGAACCCGATGAAAAGACGGTATTTATCTGTATCGTTAGGGAATATAAGGGCTATATGATTTTTGCATTTGAAAACGGTAAGGTAGCAAAGGTCGATATATCCGCGTATAAAACCAAGACTAACAGAAAGAAGCTTCTTAAAGCATATTCCGATAAGGTTCCGCTTGCTGCGGTTGAATATATTGAAGAGGACTGTGAATTTGTTCTTTGTTCAACAAGCGGAAGAATGCTTATACTTAATACGGGAATACTTAATCCTAAGACAACTAAGGATACAATCGGCGTTTCGGTTATGACACAGAAGAAAAACCATAAGCTCGAAAGTATGCACATTTACAGCGAGGGCGAGTTTGAAAAGGCATGGCGCTTCAGAACTAAAAACCTTCCTGCTGCGGGCGCGCTTCCGGGTCCGTCGGATAACGCCGCACAGATTACCTTCTGACATAATTATTTATATAAATAAAAAAACTCTTGCATTTTTAATTTAGCTGTGCTATAATGCGTTAGTGTTAATTTCTATGGAGGTAAAGCTATGCTTTGGTATCATTACGTATTTGGTTCAATTCTTGTTATTGCATCAATTATAATTACAGTAGTAGTTCTTATGCAGGAAGGAAGGTCTCAGAACCTTTCAGGCGTTATCGCCGGCGGACCTGAGCCGAGCGGCGGAAGGTCTAAAGGAAGAACAGTTGACGGTAAGCTTGAGCGTTTAACTAAGGCTTTAATCGGTGTTTTCTTTGTAATTGTTCTTGCGGCATTTCTTGTATTTTTGTTTGTATAACACTTGATGGCAGCCTTGCGTTATGCAGGGCTGTTTTTAGTTTTTCGGCGGTATGTATTATATTATTTTTGACCTTGAGTGGAACAGCGCGTATAACTATTCCTCTCAGCAGTTTATGAATGAAATAATCGAAATAGGCGCTCTCAAGCTTGACGAGCGTCTTAATGTCGTCGGAACTTATAAGCAGTTAATCTATCCACACTTTACTAAAAAGCTTTCTTCGCGTTGTAAAAGACTTACAAAAATCACTAATGAGGAGATTAAAGCCGAGGGTAAAGATTTTCTCGAGGTTTTCAGAGACTTTTCAAGATGGGCGCGAGGCGATAAGAACGTATTTATGAGCTGGAGCAATTCCGATTTATTCGTTCTTTCAAATAACTTTGTTCAAAATACGGGAAGCGCTAATGTTGATTTTATGAAGTATTACTGCGACGCGCAGAAATTCTGTATGCGTTTTATCGATAAGGATAAGAATCCCGATAATAATCAGGTTTCGCTTGAACGCTGCGCGGAAATATTCGGCATTAGCGTAGATACCGAGAAGCTTCACAGAGCGCTTGCCGACTGTTACGTAACGCATAAGTGTCTTAAAAAGGTCTTTGACGCCGAGATAATAAAGGGCTACATTAAGGAATGTAATTCCTCATATTTCGAGAGACTGTTGTTCAAGCCTTACAGTATCGAGGAAATGCACTCTGCTGAGTTTGAGATTAATAATATCGACCTTGTATGTCCTAACTGCGGTACGCTTATGGACATTCCCGACGAGTTCGAGCTGATAAATAAATCCTTTAAAAGCAATACTAAGTGTAATTACTGTAAAAGGTCATACTGGATTTACGTCCATGCTAAAAAGCTTTACGACGGAGTAAGCGTTAAAACGGGATACGTTGAAATGAATAAGAAGCGCGCCAGAAAGCTTCAGCGCAAAAAGAAAGAGTCCGGTCAGCGATAATTTACAATTTCTACTTTATTTTCCGATTATTTTAAGATATAATAAGTAAAGAATTAGAAAGGAGAACGTATATGGCATCTAAAGATTATGATGATTTACTCGAATCCTTTATGAATAATTCCCAGAAGGTTTATAACGACGATAAGAATGCGAGAGAAGCTAAGCTTCCTTCGTCCTACAAAACCACTAGTAATGAAGTTAAAAAGGTAAAGAAGAAAACCTCCGATTCTAAAAACGAGAAGCCGGTTAAGGAAAAATCGGCTGTTGCCGTTTTCTTCGGCAGGCTTTTCAGGTTTGTTCTTGCAATTATTATGATAGTCGGTGTTGTAGGCGTTGTCTGCTCTTCGGTTCTTATTATCTATGCTTATAGCTTTATTAACGGCGATAAGGTTTTCGACCTTGATAAAGAAAAGTATTCTCAGAACCAGACCTCGTTTATATACGGCTACGATAATAAGGATAAGCTTGTTGAAATTACAAGACTTCACGGCGAGGAAAACCGTATCTGGCTTAACCTTAACGAGATGAGTCCTTATCTTGCGAAAGCTTTTATAGCAATTGAGGACGAACGCTATGAGGAGCATCACGGCGTTGACTGGAAACGTGTCGGTGGCGTTATCTTGAGACCTTCTCAGGTCGGTCAGGGCGGCTCTACGATAACTCAGCAGCTGATTAAGAATCTTACCGACAGTAACGACGTTACCTTCGTAAGAAAGTTTAATGAAATGCTTTCAGCGCTGAACCTTGAAAAGCATTATAATAAAGACCAGATAATGGAAGCGTACCTTAATACGATTTATCTTTCTCACGGCTGCTACGGTGTAAAGACCGCTGCTGAAACTTATTTCGGAAAAGAGGTTAAGGATTTAAATATCGCAGAATGCGCCTGTCTTGCGGCTATAACAAAAGCGCCGACGAGATACGACCCGATTCTTAATAACGAACAGATTAATCCCGCTAACGGTATTTCAAGACGTAAGTGGATAATTGAAAAGATGCTTGAAACGGGTCAGATTACTCAGGAGGAGCACGATAAAGCTCTTCAGTACAAGATGGTTTACACCACCTCAAAGAATTTCAAAAAGAGTAAGAAAAAGAAAACTACCGCTAAAAAGACTGTTAAAATCAATTCTTATTATACTGATTTCGTTATTGACGAGGTTATCTCAGACCTTCAGAAAATGGGATATTCCGCAAAGAAATCGAAGGATATGATTTACGGCGGCGGACTTAAGATATATACCGCAATAGATTTCGACGTTCAGAAAGCTATCGAGGACGTATATGAGAACTATAAGCGTATGCCCGATGAAAGCGTTCAGGGCGCTTGCGTGGTTATGGATTATAGAGGAAGAATTCTCGGTATGGTCGGCGGTACGGGTAAAAAGAAAGCTAACAGAACGCTTAACAGAGCATGGCAATCAAAGCGTCAGCCCGGTTCTACTATTAAGCCGTTATCCGTTTACGGTCCCGCTCTTCAAAAGAGCCTCGACGAAAAAGATTTGGAAATCTACTGGTCGACGCCGACTAAGGACGCGCCGCTTATGCAGCTCGAAAACGGAAAATGGTGGCCGACTAACGAGGGCGGAAGCTACTCTAACAGTATTATTTCAATTCAGAAGGGACTTGCGCAATCAAAGAATACAATTTCTGCGAGAACGCTTGAAAAAATCGGTCCCTCGTATTCATACGACTTTATGGTTAACCGTTGGCATATCTCTACGCTTGATGTAAGGGATGAGGACTTCGCTCCTATGGCTACCGGCTCTCTGACTCACGGCGTTACCGTTCTTGAAATGACAACCGCATATCAGGCTTTCGGTAACGGCGGCTATTACTACGAGGGCTACGGATATTATAAGATAGAGGATTCACAGGGCAACGTTATTGTTGAAAAGAATCCCGACGACACTAAGGAATCCGCATTAGCTGAGAACACTGCCGGAGTTATGAATAAGCTGCTTCAGACTGTTATGACTCAGGGTACCGGTACAAGCTATAAATTAAGCGGTATTCAATGCTTCGGTAAAACCGGTACGACAACCGAAAGTAAGGACAGATGGTTTATCGGCGGTACTCCCGAGTATGTCTGCGGCGTATGGTACGGCTATGACCAGCCTAAGGAAATTCATTATTATCTTTCTCCAAACCCTTGCGGAACAATCTGGAATTATGTAATGCACAATATTTACGACGCAAAGGGCGTTAACGAAAGCGAATTTGAAATACCCGACGGAGTTGTAAGCAGGGAATACAGTCCTGTAAACGGTAAGCTCTGCAGAGGCTCGGGTATGTACGGATATTTCGACGAGAATAATCTTCCCGGTTACACGACCTACGTTGCGACTACTGAGGAGACTACTGAAAACGAAACAAAGAAAAAGGACAAAGAGGAAAAGACAACTAAGAAGGATAAGAAAGAGGAAAATTCCGAAACGACTAAAAAGCCTGAGGAAACCTCCAAACCCGAAACTACTGCCGCTCCCGAAGAGAACGACAACGGTGAAAAAGAGGACGAAGGTGAATAGAGTTATAATTATGGGGAAATCGGTTCACCCGATTTCCTCATTTTAGGATGTAGCTATGAAAATTATGTCTGTTGATTACGGCGACGCAAGAACGGGTATAGCATTCAGCGATTTGCTTGAAACACTTGCTTCGCCGTATACCGTTATTAAAGAAAGCTATCAGCCGAAGCTGATTGAAAAGCTTGTTGAGATTATCAATAAGGAAAAGCCTTCTAAAATTGTTATAGGCTTACCGAGGAATATGGACGGCTCTTACGGCTACAGGTGCGACGAGTGCAGAGCGCTTGGCGAAGAGCTTTTAAAGGTATGTGAGCTTCCCGTTGAATATCAGGACGAAAGACTTACAACAGTAATGGCACATAACGTTTTATCTGCTAACAACGTAAGCGGAAAAAAGCGTAAGAATAACGTTGACGCTGTTTCTGCCGTAATGATTCTTCAGAGCTATCTTGACAGTAATAAATAATCAGCGAAATTAATACCATTTTACTATGGTATTTTATATTAAAGGCTGTAAGATAAGAATAGATTTTTCGTTATTTTTAATTATATGTTTATCAATTATTTTTAACGCTGAAGAGCTAATGTATATTCTGCTGTTCTCGGTGCTTCACGAAAGCGGACACATTTTTTCGCTTCTGCTTTTTAAGGAGCGTCCCGACGAAATCAGGCTGAGCTTTTACGGAGCTTCTCTTAAGTACGGCGGCGTGCTTTCTCCCGTTAAGGAAGCGATGTTTCTTTTATCGGGTATAGCAATTAATTTAATTTTTGCTTTGGCAGATATTAAACGCTGTATTAATCTTTCATTACTGTTCGTTAACGCATTACCGATTATTCCGCTTGACGGCGGAAGGGCATTAAGCCTTATATTAAAGTATAAAACAATGAGGATAATATCAGCGTTAACGCTTTGCATACTGTTTGTAACAGCATTGGCTCTGAAAAACCTATCACTGGTTCTAATTTCTGTTTACGTAGCAGTTTATTCGTATTATGAGGGCTGACAAATGATAAAAAAAGAAGTTGAGAAAATTCTTCAATATGTTCAGAAACCCGCAAGGTATACCGGCGGCGAACTCAACAGCGTTATTAAATCTCCCGAAAAGGTTGATATACGCTACGCCTTTTGCTTTCCCGACACCTATGAAATAGGTATGAGTCATCTCGGTATGAAAATACTTTACGGGCTTATTAACAGACGGAGCGATGCCTGGTGTGAGAGAGTTTTTGCGCCCGATTCCGATATGGAAGAACTGATGAGGGCTAATAATGTGCTGCTCTATGCGCTTGAAAGCGGCGATTACATAAGAGATTTTGATATAATCGGGTTTACTCTTCAGTACGAGCTTTGCTATACTAATGTACTTAATATGCTCGAGCTTGCGGGCGTACCGATATATTCAAAGGACAGAACCGGTCTTACGCCGATTATTTGTGCGGGCGGTCCGTGCGCGTGTAATATCGAGCCTATGGCTGATTTTTTCGATATAGTATTTTTAGGTGACGGAGAGGACAGCACCGACGAGGTAATAACTCTTCTTAAGGAGTGTAAGGAAAAAGGTTTATCAAAGCACGAATTTCTTTTAAAGGCTAAGGATATTCAGGGTATATACGTTCCTTCCTTTTATGATGCCGAATATAACGACGACGGAACTGTTAAAAGCGTTACTCCCCGATATAACGCGCCGTCTAAGGTAAAAAAGAGTATTGTAAAAGATTTCAACAGCGTATACTATCCCGATAGCTTCGTTGTACCGTATATTCAGATTGTTCATGACCGTGCAGTTGCTGAGATATTCAGAGGATGTATTCGCGGCTGCCGCTTCTGTCAGGCAGGATTTATTTACCGTCCGATACGTGAAAAGAGCGTAGAAACAATAAACGAGCAGTCTAAAAAGCTGATTTCTTCGACGGGCTATGACGAGCTTTCACTTTGCTCGCTTTCAACGTCCGACCATTCGAGAGTAAATGAAATGCTGTCTACTTTAATTGACTGGACGGCAGAAAAGAATATTAATCTTTCTCTTCCTTCGCTGAGAATAGATAATTTTTCCGACGAGCTCGCCGAAAAGCTTAAGCTTGTAAGAAAAAGCGGTCTTACCTTTGCTCCCGAGGCGGGAACTCAGAGAATGAGAGATGTAATTAATAAGAACATAACCGAGGACGAGGTAATAACAACCTGCAAGAAGGCGTTTGATAACGGATGGACTTCGGTTAAGCTTTACTTTATGATGGGTCTTCCTACCGAAACTATGGAGGATATCGAGGGGATTGCTAATCTTTCAATGGAGGTCGTTCACGCTTTTTACCGAAATCCGAACAGACAGAAAGGAACGGGTGTTCAGGTATCCGTTTCCTGCTCCTCATTTATTCCGAAGCCCTTTACGCCGTTTCAATGGGAGCCCGAGGACAGTATGGAAAGTCTTAAAGCAAAGCAGGAGCATCTTCTTAAATCAATTCCTTCTAAAAAGGTAAGGGTTTCATTCCACGAAACGCCGTCCTCTCTGCTTGAGGGAGTTTTTGCAAGAGGCGACAGACGGCTTTCAGAAGTAATATATATTGCGTTTAAGAACGGCTGTAAATTCGACAGCTGGGGAGACCGGTTTAATTTTGATATATGGCTCGACGCATTCAACAAAGCAGGTATCGACCCATACTTTTACACTAAGCGCAGGAGACCCTTCAGCGAGGTTTTACCATGGGACCATATTGATTACGGCGTTTCGCGTAAATTCCTCGAAAAAGAGAATATAAAGGCGCATAATAACGAAGTAACGCCGCATTGCAGGAATAAGTGCGCTGGCTGCGGCGCGAATATGCTTAACGGAGGTAACTGCGATGCGAGAGGTTAGAATCAGATTTGCAAAAACCGGAAGAGCAAAATATATCTCGCACCTCGATATTAACCGTGCTTTTCAGCGCGCGTTTTCCCGAGCAGAGATTAATCTCCGATATACCGAGGGCTTTAATCCTCATCCGTATATGAGCTTTTCGCTTCCGCTTTCACTCGGTGTTGAGAGCCTGTGTGAAAACGTCGATATAAGACTTAACGACGGTATAACCAACGAAGAGCTGAAGGAAAGGCTTAACAGCGTTATGCCCGAAGGACTTACCATAAAGGACGTTTACGAAGATTTTTCCGACAGTAGCGAAATAGCATACAGCGATTATGTATTTAAGCTTGAATTTCTTGATAACGAAGAGGCTATTAAAAGGTTAAAAGATGTTCTTGAACAGGACGAAATTCTCGCGCTGAAAAAAGGCAAGCAAGGGAAACGCAGAGTATTTAAGGAAACAGATATAAAGCAATTTATTGATAAGTACAGTATTTCAATCCGTGAAAATCAGATTGTAATTTATTTCAGACTGCTTGCAGGACCCGAAAAAAACCTTAATCCGTCGCTTCTATTCGATACTTTAATACGATTAATTGATATGGATTTCGAGTGGAAAAGCATTGAAAGAATAAGCCTTTTAAAAGCCGATTTATCGGAATATAAATAAAATTTAAAAAAATCCTTGCATTTTTATACACTTTATGTTATTATATTTCAGCATTGTCCGTTGCATCCTTTGCAACGCGTAAAATGCGGGCGTTTCGCATTTTAGAAGATGGTCCTATGTCAGCCTTGATACGAACATCTTAAAATAATTAAGGAGGAAAAAACATGGACGCACTTAAATTAATAGCTCAGGATTCTATTAAAGAGAACACTCCGAAGTTTAACATCGGTGATACCGTTAAGGTTTCAGTTAATATTCGTGAGGGACAGAGAGAAAGAATTCAGATGTTCGAGGGTACTGTAATCGCTAAGAGCGGTTCAGGCGTATCCGAAACCTTTACCGTTCGCCGTCTTTCCTACGGTGTAGGCGTTGAGCGTGTATTCCCGCTTCATTCTCCTAACGTTGTTAACGTTCAGGTAGTTCGCAGCGGTAAGGTCAGAAGAGCTAAGCTTTATTATCTCCGCGACAGAGTTGGTAAGGCTGCTAAGGTTAAGGAAGCTCTTAAGTAATCAGCTATTGTAAGCCTCTCTTTGACAAGAGAGGCTTTTTACTATATAATATATCTATTATTTTACGAGGATATTTATTATGCCTGATTATGTAAAACAAAGCGTACAGTGGTTTCCGGGACACATGGCTAAAACCCGCCGTCAGATTAAAGAGTCGCTGACTCTGGTCGACGGCGTTGTCGAGCTTCTCGACGCGCGTATTCCGTATTCCTCGCGAAACCCTGAGCTTGATTCAATAATTGAGAAAAAGCCGCGTATCATACTTCTGAATAAAGCTGACGTTGCGAACCAGACCGCTACATCGGTGTGGCTTAAATATTTTAAGGATAACGGTTATACCGCTATAGCCGTCGACTGCCGAAGCGGAAGGGGACTCAATAAATTTGAATCCGCCGTAAGGACTGCTCTTAAGGACGTTTGTGAAAGAAATTCAGAAAGAGGTATGGCTAATAAACCGCTTCGTCTGATGGTTATCGGTATACCGAATACGGGTAAATCCTCATTTATTAACAGAATGTGTAAAAGCTCGAAGGCTAAGGTAGCCGATACCGCCGGCGTAACGAGAAACAATCAGTGGTTTAACGTGGGTAACGGTATTGAGCTTCTCGATACACCCGGTGTTTTATGGCCGAAATTCGACGACCCCGAGGTTGGCGACAAGCTCGCTTTTATCGGCTCGGTCAAGGACGAGGTTACGGACAGAGAGACTCTCGCGTGCAGACTGCTTGAAAGCCTTTCGAAAACTAACCCCGAGGCTATAGAAAACAGATATAATATATCAATTTCTCCTGATTTACAGGGATACGAGATTCTTGAACTAATCGGGAAAAAGCGTGGCTTTCTGATTAAAGGCGGCGAAATTGATTACGAGCGGGCTTCTGTAATGATTGCCGATGAATTCAGAGCAGGGAAGTTCGGAAGAATAACACTCGAATTACCGTAAGGATTTGATATGAATAAAGAAGTAGAAAAAATAGACTGGCTCTATTATGAAAACGAGGCTAAAAATCGCGGATATAATGTAATCTGCGGCGTCGACGAGGCGGGAAGAGGTCCTCTCGCAGGACCCGTTTGCGCTGCCGCTGTCATTTTAAAGGACGGTCAGGTTATCGAAGGTGTAAACGACAGTAAAAAGCTCAGCGAAAAGAAAAGGGAGCAGCTCTTTGATAAAATAATCAATGAGGCGCTCGACTATTCAATCGCCTATGCTGACGAAAAGGAAATTGACAAACTCAATATTCTTAACGCTACTTATCTCGCTATGAAAAGAGCTGTAGAGGGCTTAAGCTTAGATGCCGACTTTGCGCTTATCGACGGAAACAGAATGCCTCCGCTTGATATCGACGGCGATACAGTGATTAAGGGCGACGCTAAATCGGCTTCAATAGCCGCAGCGTCTATTCTTGCTAAAGTTTCGCGAGATAGATATATGTTAGAGCTTGCGGAAAAATATCCGCAGTATCAGTTTGAAAAGCACAAAGGCTACGGCACAAAACTTCACTACGAAATGCTTGATAAATTCGGCGCTTCCGATATTCACAGACAAACCTTTTTAAGAACATGGTACGAAAAAAATGATAAGCGGAGCTA
This sequence comes from Eubacterium sp., assembly GCA_024696725.1. GTDB lineage: Bacteria > Bacillota > Clostridia > Oscillospirales > Acutalibacteraceae > Eubacterium_R. Next base: position 13,757 of record JAILGO010000163.1, read on the forward strand.
AGGCTGAAAGAATAGCGGCTAACTATCTAAGAAAAAAACGGTATAATCTCGTCGATACTAATTACCGGACCCGCTTCGGTGAAATCGACCTTATTTTTGAAAGAAAAGAGCTGTTTAAGAAAGGCTACGTCGTTTTCGTAGAGGTTAAGTCGCGTAACGATAACGCTATCGCTGACCCGAGGGAGTTTGTCGATACCGAAAAACAAAAGAAAATCATTATGGCTGCTACTGAATATTTAACTGTAACCGGGTGCGAATTGCAGCCGAGATTTGATGTTGTAGAAATAATTTATAAGGACGACGAGGTTATTTCGGTTAAACATCTTGAAAATGCTTTTTCAATAAGTTAAAATAGATAGAAATATTTACGGGAGAACAGGTATGAATTATACATCTACAAGAAATAATGCGCTTTCGGTTTCTTCAGCGCAGGCAATATCACAGGGAATAAGTAAAGAGGGCGGTCTCTTCGTTCCCTGTGAATTTCCTCAGTTTTCATTAGAAAAAATCGGCTCTATGGTAAATATGACCTATATTCAGAGAGCTAAAACGGTTCTTAAAGAATTTCTTACCGATTTCAGCGATTCCGAGCTTGATTACTGCGTTGAAGGCGCTTACGAGGCGTCTAAGTTCTCAAGCGATGATATCGCGCCTACCGTCAACATAAAAGATAATGAAAATATTCTTGAGCTGTGGCACGGTCCGACCTGTGCTTTTAAGGATATGGCGCTTCAGCTTTTACCTTATCTTATGACCGTATCGGCTGAAAAAGCCGCCGACGGTAAGGAAATAGTTATACTTGTCGCTACCTCCGGCGATACCGGAAAAGCCGCTCTTGAGGGCTTTAAGGACGTTAAGAATACGAGAATACTCGTATTCTATCCCGAGGACGGCGTTTCTAAAATGCAGAAGCTTCAGATGGCTACTCAGGAAGGCGAAAACGTCGCCGTATGCGCTATCAAGGGAAATTTCGACGACGCTCAAAGCGCGGTAAAGGAAATCTTCACCGACGAGTCAATCAAGGCTAAGCTCGCAGAAAAGAATATGATGTTCTCCTCAGCAAATTCCATTAACTGGGGAAGACTTGTTCCGCAGATTGTATACTATTTCTCCTCCTATTGCGATATGGTAAAGCAGGGAAGAATTAAGAACGGCGACGTGATTAATTTCGTTGTTCCTACCGGTAATTTCGGTAATATTCTTGCTGCATACTATGCAAAAAAAATGGGACTTCCCGTTAAAAAGCTAATCTGTGCGTCTAATTCCAATAATGTTCTTACGGATTTTCTTACAAGCGGAGAGTATAATAAGAACAGAGACTTTTATACTACTACGTCTCCCTCAATGGATATTCTTATTTCTTCAAATCTTGAACGTCTTTTATATCATATCAGCGGCGGTGACGATAAGCTTATTTCTGAGCTTATGAGCAGTCTTTCAAAAGACGGAAAATACTCGGTAAGCGACGGAATGTTTAATGCAATAAAAGAAGATTTTGACGCAGGCTTCGCTTCTGAAAGCGAGGTTATTGAAACCATTGCCTGTTACGATTATCTTTTCGATACTCATACCGCTGTTGCGGTTAAGGTATATGAGGATTATTTAAAAAGAACGGGTGACGATATTCCGACCGTTATCGACAGTACCGCTTCTCCCTATAAGTTCCCGAAAAGCGTTTATACTGCTAAATGCGGAATCGGAGATATTGATAAAGATGAGTTTGAAATACTTGAAATGCTTAACGGGCTTACCGGAGTTGAGGTTCCCCAGCCTATAAGAGAGCTCAGAAGCAAGTCCGTTCGTTTTAATAACGTATGTAAAAGAAGCGATATGGCTGAAATCGTATTTAAGCTCTTAAAGCTCTGATTTAATTAAACGGGAGGGAAACCCCTCCCGCTATTATTTAACGTTGCAGCCTTCACAGCATTCAAAGGTTTTGCACTTTGTTTCGCTTTCGTCTGTTGCGTTAGGATTGCCTACCTCAATATTTCCCGCTAAACAGCAATCGTTTTTATCATGAAATACACAGTTTTTAACCTCGCAGGTTATTCCTCTAATTTCTTTCATTAGTTTCACTCCTTTCAATATTAGTATAACTGAAATCAACGGAGGTAAAAATGTCAGTTTTTGCCATTGCGGACACACATTTATCCTTCGGTACCGATAAACCGATGGATAGCTTTCCAGGGTGGAATGATTACGTAGCGCGTCTTGAGTTGTCGTGGAAAAAAATAGTCACCGAAAAAGATACGGTAGTGATAGCCGGCGACATAAGCTGGGCTATGAGCTTTGACGAGCTTTATAACGACTTCGCATTTCTTAATTCACTTCCCGGAAAAAAGATTATCGGAAAGGGAAACCATGATTACTGGTGGAACACTCTTTCCAAAATGAATAAATTTATCGAAGAAAACGGGTTTAATACTATCAGCTTTCTGTTCAATAATTCTTATACTGCTGACGGAATTTCAATTTGCGGGAGCAGGGGATGGATGTTTGAAAATCCAGATGAGCACGACGAAACGGTTCTTGCGCGTGAATTAGGAAGAATAAAGCGTTCGCTTGACAGCGCACAAGCCGGAGAAACAGCCGTATTCCTTCATTATCCTCCCGTTACAACCGTTACTCAATGCGACGAAATACTCACGCTTCTTAAAGACTATAATGTAAAACGCTGTTATTACGGTCATCTTCACGGCGCTGCTGCTAAAACAGCATTTGAGGGCGAGCTTGACGGAATAGATTTCAGGCTGATTTCCGGCGACAGACTGTCGTTTGTACCGTTATTAATTAAAAAATAAGTTGTAATTTATATTTAATTATGTTATAATGCTTGCGTTATTAATTATAAATTATTTTGGAGGTCATAAATATGGCGCTTAAATCATGTAACAAGGTTGATATTAACACCTATGAAATCGAAGTAACCGTTACGGCTGAAGCTTTTTGCGAGGCTGTTAAAAAGGCTTATATGAAACAGAGAAAGAATCTTCAGATTCCCGGTTTCCGTAAAGGCAAGGTAACCCAGGGAATGGCAGAGAAGGTTTACGGCGAAAATGTGTTCTTTGAGGACGCTCTTGAAATTGTATTTCCTGAAAGCGTTCAGGCAGCAATCGACGAAACAGATTTAAAGATTGTTGACCAGCCCTTCGACCTTGACGTTGCAGTTATGAGCAAAACGGAAGGCGTTGAAATGAAGATGAAGGTTACTACTTATCCCGAGGTTAAGCTCGGTAAGTATAAGGACCTTAAAGCAGAATATCCCGAGACTGAAGCAACCGACGAAGACGTTGAGGCTGAGCTTAAGTCAATGCAGGAGAGAAACAGCCGTCTTGTATCTGTTGACGACAGAGCTGCTGAGATGGGCGACACTGCTGAAATTGATTTTGAAGGCTTTGTTGACGGCGTTGCTTTCGACGGCGGTAAGGGTGAAAACTTCCCGCTTGAGCTTGGCTCAGGAAGTTTTATACCCGGCTTTGAGGAGCAGGTAGCAGGACATAAGATAGACGAGGAGTTCGACGTTAACGTAACTTTCCCCGAGGAATACGAGCCTTCGCTTGCAGGTAAAGACGCTGTGTTTAAATGTAAGATTCACGAGATAAAGGTCAGAGAGCTTCCTATTCTCGACGACGATTTCGCAAAGGACGTTGACGACGAGGTTGAAACTCTTGACGAGCTTAAGGAAAAGCTTAATAAGCAGATTACCGAAAGAAAGACCGAATCCGCTAAAAACGAGTTTGAAAACAGCATTCTTGAGTCTGTTATTGATGAAATGGAAGCTGTCGTTCCCGATTGTATGATTGAGCAGAAGAAGAACGAGCTCGTTCAGGATTATGCTTACAGAATGCAGATGCAGGGTATCGACCTCAACACCTATCTTCAGTATCTCGGTCAGACTGTTGACCAGTTCAAAGAGCAGTTCAGTGATTCAGCTGAAAAGCAGGTTAAGGTTGCTCTTGCTCTTGAGGCAATCGTTAAGGAAGAAAAGCTTGAGGCTAATGAGGAAGAAATCGAGGAGCAGGCTAAGAAGCTCGCAGAGCAGTACGATATGGACGTTGAGAAAATTAAGGAGCTTGTTCCCGCCGACCAGCTCACCCTCGATATCGTAAACAAGAAGGCTGTCGACCTTATTGTTGATTCTGCTAAAAAGAAATAATTACACTTCGGGAGGAGCTTTCCTCCCGAAATTAAACGTATAATGGTTACAAAACAGTAAAAAATATTACGAATACGGAAAGGAAAGATATTATGGCATCATTAGTACCTTATGTTATTGAACAGTCAAGCGCCGGAGAAAGAAGCGTAGATATTTTCTCCCGTCTTTTATCCGACAGAATTATCGTGCTTTCTGACCAGGTAGATGATAATACTGCTTCTCTTGTTGTTGCTCAGCTTCTCTTCCTTGAGAGCCAGGACAGCGATAAGGATATTTCACTTTATATCAATTCTCCGGGCGGCTCCGTTACGGCAGGACTTGCAATTTACGATACTATGAATTATATCAAGTGCGACGTTTCCACAATTTGCGTCGGTATGGCGGCAAGCATGGGCGCCTTCCTTCTTTCAAGCGGCGCAAAGGGTAAGAGAATTGCTCTTCCTAACAGCGAAATTCTTATCCATCAGCCATTAGTCGGTGGAAGCGGAATTACCGGTCAGGCTACTGACGTTGAAATCGCCGCTAAAAACCTTGTTAAGACTAAGGAAAAGCTTAACAGAATTCTTGCGCAGAACTGCGGTAAGGAATATGAGACTCTTGTTAAGGATACCGACAGAGATAACTGGATGTCCGCTGAAGAGGCTATGGAATACGGTCTTGTTGACAAGGTAATCGACAAAAGATAATTTACAGGAGCTAATTTAATGGCACGTGACGATAACAGTTCATATAACGCAAGATGTTCATTTTGCGGAAAAAATGAAGCTATGGTATATAAAATTCTCGAAGGTCCTTCGGGAGTTTGTATATGCGACGAATGCGTTCAGCTTTGTTATGACATTATAAACAACAGCGACGATAAGGTTAAGCATTCCGAAAGCGGCGATATGGTATTGCCTAAGCCGATGGAAATAAAGGAAAAGCTTGACGAATACGTAATCGGTCAGGACGAGGCTAAAAAAGCTCTTTCTGTTGCCGTTTACAATCATTACAAGAGAATATTCTATAAGAGTAATGACGACGTCGAGCTTCAGAAGAGTAATATCCTTCTTCTCGGTCCTACCGGAGTTGGAAAGACGCTTCTTGCTCAGACGCTTGCTAAAATATTAAACGTTCCTTTTGCAATAACCGACGCAACCACGCTAACCGAAGCGGGCTATGTCGGCGAGGACGTTGAGAACATTCTTTTACGACTCATTCAGGCTGCCGATTTTGATATTGAAAAGGCTGAAATGGGAATAATCTATGTTGACGAAATAGATAAGATTTCCCGTAAGAGCGAGAATCGCTCGATTACCCGCGACGTAAGTGGCGAGGGCGTTCAGCAGGCGCTTCTTAAAATTCTTGAGGGAACCGTGTCCAATGTTCCACCCGGAGGCGGAAGAAAGCATCCTCAGCAGGATTTTATTCAGATAGATACTACTAATATTCTGTTTATCTGCGGCGGTGCCTTCGACGGAATTGATAAGCTTGTTGAAAAGAGAATAGGCCGTAATTCTCTCGGCTTCGGTTCATCGCTTGAAAAGAATAAGCTCGAAAGCGAAGAGATTATGAGTAACGTCAATCAGCACGACCTCGTTAAGTACGGCTTAATTCCCGAGCTCGTCGGAAGAATTCCTGTTCTTGCCACGCTGAAAAATCTCGATAAGGAAGCGCTTGTCAGAATTATGACAGAGCCTAAGAACTCGATTGTAAGACAGTATACAAAGCTCTTTGAAATCGACGGCGTTTCTCTTGAATTCGAAGATAAAGCTCTTGAGGCTATTGCCGATATTACGCTTGAAAGAAAGACCGGTGCAAGAGGACTCAGAACGGTATTTGAAAGTATTCTTAACGAGCTTATGTTTACTGTTCCGTCCGATTATACTATAGAAAAAATTCTTATCACTGAGGACTGTGTTAAGAATAATTCGCAGCCGCTTATAAGAACAAATAAAAAGAAAAAGCCTAACGATTTACATTCAGGCGATTTATTAGGCGCATAAAATTATAAAACCTGTATTTTTACAGGTTTTTAATTTTTATACTATACAAATCATAAAATATATTGTATAATTATTTTGTAGAAATCTACAATTAATTACGTGATTTTGAAAGGAGTAATAATTATGGGATTAATTAAAGCAGGAATCGGTGCTCTCGGCGGAACGCTTGCCGACCAGTGGAAGGAATTCTTCTATTGCGACGCACTCGATAAAGACGTTCTCGTAACGAAGGGTCAGAAAAGAACCGGTTCACGCTCAAGTAACACTAAGGGAAATGATAATATTATTTCCAACGGTTCTGGTATAGCAGTAGCCGACGGTCAGTGTATGATTATTGTTGAGCAGGGTAAGGTAGTTGAGGTTTGCGCAGAGCCCGGTGAGTTTACTTACGATACCTCTACCGAGCCTTCAATTTTCACCGGAAATCTCGGCGAAAGCATTCTTGAAAGCTTCAGAACCATAGGTAAACGTTTCACCTTCGGCGGTGACACTGCTAAGGACCAGAGAGTTTATTATTTCAATACTAAAGAGCTTCTTGATAATAAATTCGGTACTCAGAATCCTATTCCGTTCAGAGTAGTTGACAGAAACATTAATCTTGATATCGACGTAGCAGTTCGCTGCAGCGGCGTATATTCCTATAAGATTACAGACCCGATTTTATTCTATACTAACGTATGCGGTAATATCGAGTCCGAGTATAACAGAAGCGAAATTGATACTCAGTTAAAGACTGAATTTATCAGCGCACTCGCTCCTGCATTCGCTGAAATCAGCAATCTCGAAATAAGACCTAATCAGATAGTAAGTCATACGACTGAGCTTGAAAACGCTATGAATCAGATTCTTACATCAAAGTGGTCACAGCTCAGAGGCTTAAGCATTGTATCTATTGCTCTTAATCCGATTACTCTTACCGAAGAGGATGCGGAAACTATCAAGACCGCTCAGAGAAACGCTATCAACCGCGACCCGAATATGGCAGCCGCTACAATCGTCGGATCTACCGGAAAAGCTATGGAAACCGCAGCTGCTAACGAAGCCGGCGCGATGAACGGCTTCGTCGGTATGGGTATGGCTATGAACGCTACTAACGGTCAGGCAGCTAATCTTTTCGCTATGGGTCAGCAGCAACAGCAGCAGAATCAGGCGCAGCAGGCATCTCCCGCAGCAGGCGGCTGGGTATGTCCTCAGTGTAACGCTCAGAACAGCGGAAAATTCTGCACAAACTGCGGAGCACCGAAACCCGAGGGAGCTGACGGATGGTTCTGCGGTGAATGCGGAACGAAGAATACAGGAAAGTTCTGTACTAACTGCGGCAAGCCTCGCGGATAATGATTTACAAAGGAGATTTATATGTCCGATTACGAATTATTACAATATAAATGTCCTAACTGCGGCGGTACTGTCGAATTCGATTCTAATACCCAGAAAATGAAGTGTCCTTTTTGTGACAGCGAATTTGATGTTGAAGCGCTTAAGCAGATGGACGAGATTCTCAATAAGCACAGCGCGCCCGACGATATTCAATGGGATACCGAGCAGCACGACTGGGAAGATACTGAAAATATATCTGTTTTCGTATGTCAGTCCTGTGGCGGCGAAATAATAGGCGACGAAAACACCGCCGCTACAACCTGTCCCTATTGCGGAAATAATGTCGTTATGTCGGGAAGGCTCGCAGGCGTGCTTAAGCCGGATTACGTTATTCCGTTTAAGCTTGATAAAAAAGCCGCAAAGGATATGCTTAAAAGCTACATATCTTCTAAAAAATTCGCTCCTAATACCTTTAAGAGCGAAAACAGGCTAAAGGAAATCAAAGGCCTCTACGTTCCTTTCTGGCTTTTCGACAGCGATATTTCAGCCGCGGTTCAATATGACGCGACGAGAGTACGTACCTGGTCAGACAGCAATTACCGCTATACGGAAACGAGTCACTTCGACGTATACCGTGAAGGTGATATGAGCTTTGCCAATATACCGGTTGACGGCTCAACAAAAATGCCGGACGATCTTATGGAAAGCATCGAGCCCTTTAACTTTGACGAGGCTGTTGATTTTCAGACTGCATATCTTTCGGGATACCTTGCCGATAAATATGATGTCAAAATGGAGGAAAGCATTGACCGAGCAAATCAACGCGTTAAGGTCAGCGCAGAGCAGACTCTTTTGACTACGGTTAACGGCTATTCCTCAGTTACCCCGCGTTCAAGCGCAGTTACGCTTAACGACGGAAGAAGTAAGTACGCTTTCTATCCCGTGTGGATTCTGAATACAACGTATCAGGGTGAAAACTATACTTTTGCAATGAACGGTCAGACCGGAAAGTTCGTCGGTAATCTTCCCGTCAGCAAGGCTAAGCTCGCAGGCTTATTCTGCGGCTCTACCGCTGCTATAACAGCTGTCGTATTTATTGTCGGCAGACTGTTAGGCTTGCTTTAAGGAGGTGGCGTTATGATTAAAAAGATATCATTATTCCTTATGACTCTTATCATTATGCTTTCTCTTAACGTTTCGGCGTATGCCGTAAACTCTGAGCGAGTTGTTGATAATGCCGACCTTCTTAGCGAAAGCGAAGAAACAAAGCTTCTTTCAGAACTTAACAATGTTTACGAGAATCAAAAATTTGATGTGGTAGTTGTAACCGTTACCGACCTCGAAGGCAAATCTGCTATGGAATATGCCGACGATTATTACGATTATAACGGCTACGGCTACGGTGACGAACACGACGGCTGCCTTCTTCTAATTAAGGTAGCGAGCGCAACCGACAGAGAATGCTGGATATCGACTACCGGATACGGAATTACAGCATTAACCGATTACGGTATTGATTATATTCTCGATAATATTATACCGGAAATGAAATCAGGCGACTATTATGCAGCCTGCTCTGAATTCGCATCAATTACGGATAACTTCGTTACCGAGGCTAAAAAGGGTACGCCCTATGACGTCGGTAATAAAAAGATGGGTGTTAAGGATTATGCTAAGTCCGCTGCGGTTTCATTTATTGTAGCGGTAGTGATTTCGCTAATAATTGTCGGTTCAATCAAAAAGAAGTATAAGCCTGTTCGGTTTAAGAGCAACGCTTCCGATTACCTTATTAACGGTTCTCTCAATTTAAGACGACAATACGATAATTTCACTTACACTACTGTTACAAAAACAAAAATTGAAAAGAACACGTCTTCCGGCGGATCGTCAACACATTCGGGTTCTTCGGGAACCTCGCACGGCGGCGGCGGACGCAGCTTCTGATAATTTAATTAAACGGACGGGAAACCGTCCGTTTTTTAATTAATTACAGTATTGCATTTATTGTATAAATAATATATAATACTGATAATTATTTAAAAGGACGGATTTAAATGAACAAATCTGATATTAAATATCTGAACCTTCCTGGCTTTACCGATATACCTGTTATCCCGCTTCGGGGGATAGTGATTTTTCCGGGTATGAGCCTTCACTTTGACGTTGGAAGAAAAAAGAGTATAGCCGCTCTGAGAGCCGCTATGGACGATAATCAGAAGATTCTTGTCGTATCACAGCGCGACGGAGCGATTGATAACCCTTCTGCCGATGACTTATACAGCGTCGGCGTTGTATGTGTTATCAAACAGCTTCTTAAAATACCTAATTCAAATAATCTCAGAGTTATCGTAAGGGGAGTTAAAAGAGCAGGGATTGTTAATCTGTTTCAGGATACGCCTTATCTTAAATGCGTTGCGGATATTTATGAAAATGTGAATTATGAAAACAACTCAAAAGACGTTGCGTACGCAAGAGCATTGAAAAAGGAGTTTGAAATATATGCTTCAAGGTTTTCAAAGATTTCTAACGAGGTACGCGCGTCTGTTGCCTCAACAACCAATATCGACGAGCTTACCGACTATATCTGCGCCAATACATATTTTGAATACTATGAAAAGCAAAAAATTCTGGAAGAGCTCAACCCGCACGAACGGATAAAAGCTCTCCTTGCAATGCTGAAGAATGAAAATGTAACTCTTGATATTGAAGCCGAAATCCAGGAAAAGGTACAAAAGGAAATCGACAAGAGTCAGCGAGAGTATTATCTTCGTGAAGAAATGAAGGTTATTGCCGACGAGCTCGGCGATACCGACGACCCCGTTGAGGACGCTGACGAATACCGTCGTAAAGTGAAAGAGCTTATCTGTTCAGACGAGATAAAAGAAAAGCTTCTTAAGGAATGCGATAAGCTTATGAAGATGCCTCCGGGCTCTCATGAGGGAACCGTTGTAAGAAATTACATAGACAAATGCCTTGAGATTCCTTTCGGAAAATTCACCAACGACAGTATAAATCTTACGAAATCGAGAAAAGTTCTTGATAAAGACCATTACGGACTCGACAAGGTTAAAACAAGAATTGTTGAATCCCTTGCTGTCCTTAAAAGAAATCCCGATTTCAGCGGTCAGATTATCTGTCTTTACGGTCCTCCCGGTGTGGGTAAAACGAGTATCGTTAAATCCCTTGCGTCTTCAATGAATCGTAAGTACGTTCGTATTGCGCTCGGCGGAGTTCACGACGAGGCTGAAATAAGAGGTCACAGAAAAACATATATCGGTGCTATGCCGGGAAGAATAATTGAAGCAATTATTAAAAGTGGCGTAATGAATCCGATTATTCTTCTTGATGAAATAGATAAGGTTGGAGCCGACTATAAGGGCGACCCGTCTTCTGCATTACTTGAAGCGCTTGACCCCGAACAGAATAATTCTTTTACCGACCACTATATCGACTTTCCCGTAGACTTAAGCAAGGTTTTATTTATAACGACCGCGAACGACGTTTCAACGATTTCTCCTCCGCTTTATGACAGAATGGAAGTAATCGAGCTTAATTCCTACACAGTAGACGAAAAGTTCAATATCGCTAAGCGTCACCTTGTTAAAAAAGCGCTTAAAAAGCATTGTCTTACTGCAAGAGAGTTTAAAATTACCGATTCCGCAATTTATAAGATTATCGACTGCTATACAAGAGAAGCAGGCGTAAGAGGTCTTGAAAAGGAAATATCGGTTCTCTGCAGAAAGGCAGCGGTTGCCCTTGAAAACGGCGCTAAGAGCTTTAAGGTTAACGAAGATAATCTGAGCGAATATCTCGGTACTGAGCGATATTCTAAAGATTTAATTAGTAAATCCAATCAGGTCGGCGTTGTAAACGGTCTTGCCTGGACTCAGGTCGGCGGCACAATGCTTCCGATTGAGGTTTCAGCACTTGAGGGAACGGGTAAGATTGAGCTTACCGGCTCGCTCGGTGACGTTATGAAGGAAAGCGCTAAAACCGCAGTAAGCTTTGTGCGCTCAAAGGCGGTTGAATACGGAATTGATACCGAGTTTTATAAAAACAGGGATATTCATATTCACGCACCCGAAGCCGCGATACCTAAAGACGGACCATCGGCAGGCCTCGCAATTACTACTGCGCTTGTAAGTGAGCTCTGTAATATTCCTATAAAATGCGATATTGCTATGACGGGTGAGATTTCTCTTAAGGGAAAAGCTTTGCCGATAGGCGGCTTAAAAGAAAAATCCATGGCTGCATATAAGGCGGGCTGTACGACGGTAATTATTCCCGACGATAATTTCAAAGACCTTAGAGAAATAAGCGACGAGGTAAAGGAATCTGTCGAGTTTAAAACCGTTAAGACCTTTGACGATGTAATGACCTACGCTCTTGAATACTTACCGAGTGACATTAAAAAAGAAAAGAAATACACCGGTAAGATAAACAGAGCGAAACCGACTCAGGATGTATTAATATGAATTATAGTAACGCAAAATTTGATAAGGCTTACGGAATATCGTCTCAGCTTCCGCCGCCGTCGTCTGCTGAAATTGCGTTTGCCGGACGTTCAAACGTCGGAAAAAGCTCTCTGTTAAATAAGCTGTTTAACAGAAAATCTCTTGCGAGAGTAAGCTCCGTTCCCGGTAAAACGATTACTATTAATTTCTATGACGTTGACGGAGTCAGCTTTGTTGACTTACCCGGCTACGGTTATGCAAGAATCAGTAAGCAGGAAAAAGAGCGTTTTGCAGAGCTGATGGAAGGATATTTCAATCAGGAGAGAGGGCTTCGTTTAGTTGTTCTGCTTATAGATATGAGGCATAAGCCTTCCGCTGACGACTATTCTATGATTGAATTTCTTAAGAACAGAAGCATTCCGTTTCTAATAGTTCTTACTAAATCCGATAAGCTTAAGGTTAAAGAATATCAGAAAAGGTTAAATGAATCCTCTCTTGAGCTTGAAGCGGCAGGCGACGTAAGCGTTATACCGTTTTCGTCCCAAAACGGCTTGGGATTAGAGGAGTTAAAAACAAAAATTGAGGAGGCAGTTATTAATGTTTAACGACGACAAGTATTTAGAGAAAATACCTTTTGTAACGCTTGAAAAGGCAAAGGAAATCGCAAAGGAATATCCTACGCCGTTTTATCTTTACGACGAAAAGGGAATAATTGAAAATGTAGAGGCTCTTAAAAAAGCTTTCTCATGGAATAAAGGCTATAAGGAATACTTTGCGGTAAAAGCTACGCCTAATCCGTTTCTTGTAAAGCTTCTTCATGAACACGGCTGCGGCTGCGACTGTTCTTCTAAAACAGAGCTTATGATTGCAAAAACGCTCGGTATTACCGGCGACGAAATAATGTTCTCTTCTAATGATACTCCCGTTGAAGAATTCACTTATTGTAACAGTCTCGGCGGAATTATCAACCTTGACGATATTACTCAGATAAGTAAGGTTGAGAAGGCTTGCGGAAAGCTTCCCGAAACGATGAGCTGTCGTTTTAATCCCGGCGGTGTATTCAATATCAGTAATCAGATTATGGATACTCCGGCGGAAGCAAAATACGGTATGACGAGCGAACAGATTTTCCAGGCATATAGAGTATTAAAGGCTAAGGGAGTCAAAAAGTTTGGTATTCACGCGTTTCTCGCTTCAAACACCGTAACTAACGACTATTATCCGAAGCTCGCTAAAATCTTATTTAAGCTTATTGTAAAGATTAAAGAGCGCTGCGGCGTAGAGATTTCATTTGTTAACCTTTCGGGAGGAATCGGTATCCCATACTATCCGTATCAGGACCCTAACGATATATTCGAAATCTCGGAAGGCGTAAAAAGAGCTTACGAAAACATACTTGTACCCGAGGGAATCGAGGTTTCAATCTGTACGGAGCTCGGAAGATATATGCTCGGTCCCTACGGCGCGCTTCTTACAACCGCAATTAACGAAAAGCATACTCATAAAGAGTATATAGGCGTTGACGCCTGCGCAGTAAACCTTATGCGTCCTGCTATCTACGGCGCATATCACCATATTTCCGTATTAGGTAAGGAAGATGAGTTCGCGGTACATAAATACGACGTTACGGGCTCTCTGTGCGAAAACAACGATAAGTTCGCGATAGACAGAATCCTTCCTAAAATTGATATGGGCGATATTCTGTTTATTCACGACGCAGGCGCGCACGGCTTCTCTATGGGCTATAATTATAACGGAAAGCTTAAGAGCGCTGAAATTCTGTTAAAAGAGGACGGAAGCTATCAGCTTATTCGCCGCGCGGAAACTCCCAGGGACTATTTCGCTACATTTGATTGCTTCGACTTTTATGACGAATTAATTAAAGAGTAATATAAAAGCTCTGCTTCGACAGGGCTTTATATATTTTTTCTTTACAATCACGCTTTAATGTGTTAAAATATAATAAATCATAT
>JAILGO010000125.1 GCA_024696725.1 Eubacterium sp.
CGATTCGGGACTCGGCGGTCTTTCAACCGTAAGGGCAATCAAGTCGCTGATGCCGAACGAGGATATAGTATATTTCGGCGATACCGGAAGGGTTCCCTACGGTACCCGTTCAAATGAAACGATAGAAACCTACACCGCGCAGGACATTAAGTTCCTTGAGCGTCATTCGTGTAAAATGATAGTCGTCGCGTGCGGTACGGTTTCAACTGTCGCTTCGGGAATAATTGATAAGCTCTCGGAGCCCGCTACGGGTATAGCGAAGCCCTCAGCCGCAGCAGCCGCGAAAGCGACGAAAAACGGAAAAATCGGTATTATGGGAACGAGCGCAACGGTAAACAGCGGAGTTTTTGAAAGCGAAATCCGCCGCATCAATCCCGAAGCCGAAACGGTTGCGGTCGCGTGTCCGCTACTCGTTTCACTTGTTGAAAACAACTGGATAGCCGAGGACGACGAGGTTACTCTTGCCGCGGTAAAAAGATATCTTAAGCCTATTACCGACGCGGGCTGCGATACCGTTATACTCGGCTGTACTCACTTCCCGCTGCTGATTCCGATTATTTCAAAAATCACGGGAGAGGGCGTTATGCTTATTGATTCGGGACTTGAGGAGGCTAAGCACGTAAAGCGTGTTTTAGAGGAAAACAGTATAGAAAACAGCGCCTCAAGAAAAGGGGAATACAAATATTTTGTTTCCGACAGACCGCAGAATTTCTATACCGCCGCTAATACTCTTCTCGGCGAGGATATAAGCGCGGAGTGCGAATTCGTGGATATATTTAAGTTTATATAATTATGGATGAAAAGAAAGTATTGATTAAGGTCGTCGGACGTCAGCGCTACGATGACGACGAGGACGACAAAATAGAGCTTACAACTATTGGTACGCTTGAGGAGGCGGAAACGGAGTATATTCTCACCTACCGCGAGGAGCTTGCGCCGAACAGCGCGCCCGTGAAAACGCGTCTCAGCGTACAGAAAGGCGGTAAGAGAATCGAGCTTCTTCGCTCGGGTGATTTCAGTTCTCTTCTGATAATAGAGCGCTCAAAGCGTAATCTTTGTACGTACGCGACAGAGTACGGCGATTTGCTGATGGGGATTTACGGAAAGAGCATTGATTACGAAATCGGCGGCGATAAGGGAGTTATAAGCTTCGGCTACGATATTGATATTAACGGCGCGGTAACGTCACAGAACGAGGTTACCATTGACTTCAGAATAAATAATCGGGTGGATTAAATGTCAAAGATAGTTAAACAGACAGAGGAACAGTTAAAGACGCTGATTACGGCGGCGGTGAATACCGCGATTAAGGACGGCGAGCTTCCGGAGGCAGAGCTTCCGCAGTTCATTATCGAAAAGCCCGCGGACAAGAAAAACGGCGACTTTTCGACAAATATCGCTATGGCGGGCGCAAGAGCCTTCCGTCAGGCGCCGCGTCAGATTGCGGAAAAAATTGTATCAAAGCTTGATTTATCGGGCACACTCTTTGAAAGAGCTGAAATTGCAGGTCCGGGCTTTATAAACCTTTATCTTTCGCAGGACTATTATTCTGCGATTGTACGCGACGTAATTGATTCGGGCGCTCAATACGGAAGAAGCGATTACGGACAGGGTAAAAGGGTAATAGTTGAATTCGTTTCAGCCAACCCGACGGGACCGATGCATATCGGTAACGCGCGCG
The DNA here is from genome assembly GCA_024696725.1 of Eubacterium sp. Classification (GTDB taxonomy): domain Bacteria; phylum Bacillota; class Clostridia; order Oscillospirales; family Acutalibacteraceae; genus Eubacterium_R. The sequence continues at coordinate 1,682 of JAILGO010000125.1, forward strand.
GCGGCGCAATCGGCGACTGCCTCGCTTCCGTGCTCGACGCGGCAGGCTATAACGTATGGCGCGAATTCTACGTAAACGACGCGGGCAATCAGATTGAAAAATTCGGCGTTTCGCTTGAAACGAGATATCTTCAGCTCTGCGGCGAGGATATTGAAATGCCCGAGGACGCTTATCACGGCGCCGATATTACCGCCCACGCTGAGGCGTTTAAGGCAGAGTACGGCGATAAATTTGTTTTAGCTTCCGGCGAGGAGAGGAAAAAGGCGCTTGTAGACTTTGCGCTTCCTAAGAATATTGCAGGTCTTGAAAGCGACCTTAAGAAATACAGAATAGTATACGATAACTGGTTCAGAGAGAGCACCGTTCACGGCGACGGCTCGGTTAATAAGGTTATCGAAGCGCTTAAGGAAAGAGGCGTAACCTACGAGGAGGACGGCGCGCTCTGGTTCAAGGCGAGCGAGTTCGGAAACGATAAGGACATCGTGCTTATCAGGAGTAACGGACTTCCGACTTATATCGTGCCCGATATTGCATACCACTATAATAAGCTCGTAACGCGCGGCTTCGACAAGGCTATCGACGTTCTCGGCGCGGACCACCACGGCTACGTACCGCGTATGAAGGCGGCTCTTACGGCGCTCGGTATCGACGCCGACAGGCTCGACGTAGTAATTATGCAGATGGTACGTCTTGTGCGCGACGGCGAGATGATTAAGCTCTCAAAGCGAAGCGGTAAGGCGATTACGCTTAATACTCTTCTTGAGGAAATACCGATTGACGCGGCGAGATTCTTCTTCAATCTTCGCGAGCCGAATTCTCATTTCGATTTCGACCTTGAGCTTGCTGCAAAGCAGAGCAGCGAAAATCCGGTCTACTACGTACAGTACGCTCATGCGAGAATATGCTCTATTCTCCGTAAGGCAGAGGAGAGCGGAGCGGACTTTAAGGCGCCGGGCGCCGACGAGCTCAACAGACTCTCAAGCGACGAGGAGAGAGAGCTTATATCTCATCTTTCCGCGCTTACGGGAGAAATCGTATCAGCCGCTAAGCTTTATGACCCCGCTAAGCTTACGCATTACGTCGTAGAGCTTGCTACTCTTTTCCATAAGTTCTATAACACTCACCGCGTTGTATGCGAGGACGAGGGCTTAATGAGAGCAAGGCTTTATCTTTGCACGGCGGTTAAGAATACAATCTTCAACATCCTTAAAATGCTGAAAATCGACGCACCCGAAAAGATGTAATTATCTTTTATCAGGATAAAAACTTCTTTCTAAAACCATTACAGAGGGAGGGAGTATAGTGAAATTCAGTCCTGCATTACTTCACAGCATAGGCAACAGACTGCTTGACTATACCTATAAGAATCCCGAGCGCAATATGCTCAGGATAATGAAAGTCGTTAAAGCCGTTGTCGGCGGAATGTATCCGTCGTCGACGTTCACCAAGCCTGTCGAAATCATAACCGACGAGAGCAATATATGGCACGGATATCTTTTTAACGGACTTGAGGATATCGACAGAGAGCAGTTTAAAAACATCGCGCTTACCTTCGCTATCGACCTCGGCTATATCGGCACGTCGACGCTGAGAAAAAAGCGCGAGGAGCTTCATTGTAATATCCCGTGGGTAATTCTTCTCGACCCGACCTCAGCCTGTAATTTAAAGTGTAAGGGCTGCTGGGCGAGCGAATACGGCTATAAGTCAAATCTTGCGCTCGACGATATGAGAAGGCTTATAAGAGAGGCTAAGGAGCTCGGAACACATTTCTTTATGTTCACGGGCGGAGAGCCGCTTGTAAGAAAAGAGGACGTGCTTACGCTTGTAAGAGAAAACAGGGACTGCCTTTTCCTCTGCTTCACTAACGGTACGCTTATTGACGATAAGTTCTGTGAGGATATGAAGGAAGCGGGAAATCTTACGCTTGCGCTTTCGGTCGAGGGAACTATGGAAACGACTGACGCAAGACGCGGAGCGGGCGTTTACGATAAGGTAATTCAGGCGATGAGCCTTCTTAAAAAGCATAAGTGCTTCTTCGGCACGTCGGTATGCTACACGTCCGAAAACTATGAGGCGGTAACGAGCGACGAGTTCTACGATATGGAGATTGAAAACGGCGCTAAGTTCGCGTGGTATTTCCACTATATGCCCGTAGGAAGCGGCGCGGACACGAAGCTTCTTCTCTCTCCCGAGCAGCGTGAATACGTTTACCGTGCAATCCGTGAAAAGAGAAACAGTAAAACGGGTAAGCCTATATTTACCGTTGATTTCCAGAACGACGGTGAATTCGTCGGCGGCTGTATCGCAGGCGGAAGAAACTATTTCCACGTTAATTCCGAGGGCGACGTCGAGCCCTGCGTATTCATTCACTACAGCGACTGCAATATAAAAGAAAAAAGCGTTTACGAGTGTCTTACCTCGCCGCTTTTCAGAGAGTATTATAAAGGACAGCCGTTTAACGACAATATGCTTCGTCCCTGTCCTATGCTTGAAAACCCGCACGCGCTCGTTGATATAGTCAATAAAACGGGAGCAAAGAGCACTAACCTTAACCGTGCCGAAAGCGCTGAGGAGCTGTGCGCGAAGTGTGAGCATTATGCGGAGCACTGGGCGCCTACGGCAAAGCGTATATGGGAGGAGAAGGCTCGCTTCAAGCCCTTTACGCAGTATTGGCGCGATACCCCTGAGGGTCAGGCGGAGGCGGCTCGGAAAATGGGCAGCGGTCCTCTTAATAACGAATAATAAAAACAGGCTTAACAGCCTGTTTTTTATAGTCCTATTTCGGGCGACTCCCACGAGGAAATCGGTCCGTTTTCGTCGAAATGCTTAATAAGATAAGCGTAATCCTTAGCGTTAACTATTCCGTCGTCGTTCATATCGAGCTCGGGACAGTCGGTGCTGTTAAGCTCTGCGGCAAAATTAACGGTTTTATATTCGCCGCAGATATTGCAGGTAACCGTCGCGTTTTCGCCGTCGAATGCGGCTACCGCATATTCGTGCGGGTGAGGCGTGCCGCCGTCCTGTTCAGCATATACAATTATTCCCGTCCACGCGGCAGCGAAGGTTGCCGTAAGGAGCAGAACAATAAATCTTTTTTTCATTATTTATCACCGTCGGAGCTGCAATTTAGCGCAGCGTAGTTTATTACTAATACATTTTATCATACTATGCCGAAAAAAACAACAGCTTTTTCTTTTCGCTATTTACATACGGGATGTTGATTTTGCGCAGGCGGTGTGATATTATTATAATAGATTATAATATAAAATGGGGAGGAAAGCTTGTGAGCGAGGACAGAGATTTAAAAAAATCAAAATATATACGCGACGGCTCCGAGCCGGAATCAAGGTATTTTAAAAGAAAACAGCCGATTGTTGAGCCTGTGCCTGAGGACGTCGAAGAGGAAGAGGACTCATTAGGTGAGGACGGCTACAGGAAGAGCGTAATTACCCCTAAACGCGCGAGGCTTAAGCTCGAGGAGGAAGATGCAAGAGCTCAGGACGAGGCGGTAGAAGCAGAGCCCGAGGAGGAAATTCTGCTCGACGCCGAGGAAATATTATACGGCAGGGAGACTGAACCCGTCGAAGAGGAAAAAATTCCCGTTCAGGGAAGCGGAAGCTCAAAAGAGATGTTTTCAAAGGGGAAGGTCTCCGACGAACAGCGCACTTACTATAAAAATGAAACGGTAAAAAAGACCAACCGCTCCGAAAAGAGCCAGGCGGTATTAAGAAGGGTAGTCTGTTTATTTGTGCTCACGGTAACAGCCGTAGCGCTTCAGTTTCTTTCCTTCCGTCTTCCGTTCGTTCCTCAGCTGTTCACTATAGAGTTCTCGTCGTTTCCCGAGCTAATATCCTCTATCGCTTACGGACCGCTTTACGGAGTGCTTGTATGTCTTATTAAAAACTGTATACACATTCTGTTCAATCCCGACTGGGCTGTCTCGGACTTTACTAACTTTCTTCTTGATTCGAGCTTCGTATTTATTGCCGGCGCGATTTACGCAAGGGGAATGACGGTTAAAAACCCGCGTCAGAAAAAGCACAGACGTAAGAGAGTACTTATAAGCTCTCTTATCGGCGCGTTTATTTCCGCAATACCGCAGTTTTTTATCACAAGATTTGTTTCGTACCCGCTGCTTGAAATGAGATTCAGCTCGTTCACAATGGGCGGACTGGTTATGGAATATCAGGACTGCTATCAGAGAATACTCTCTCATCTTCCCGAAGCGATAGCAAACGTTATGCCGGGATTTACGGGAGCCGCCAAGGCTATTATAATATTCAATCTGCCGATAACGTTTATTAAGTTCTCGTTAGTAGCGCTCTTAACGGCGCTGATATATAAATATATTTCGCCTTATTTACATTACAGAAGGAAAGACAGGAAGAAATGAAAAAGCTGATAATCGTACTGCTTGCCGTATCCGTGCTGCTTCTCAGCGCGTGCGGCGCAGAAAAGAACAATAACGAAAACGCATCCTCTCTTAATCCGACGGACGCGTCGGAAAGCGTTACCGCCTCGCAGGGCACAGAGGCGGAGAGCGCGCCGCTGACCTCAGAAAAGAGCGGCGGAGAAAAAGAAAACACAGCCACACTGCCGAGAGTTGAAAACGAGGGCGACGGAATCGAGGTTCCGCTTGACGAAACGGATAACGGCGGCGATAACGGTAATAAAAAAGCGGAAACCACCACGTCCTCAGGCGGCAACAATTCTCAGCAGGAGCAGGAAACCGAAGCGGAAGAGGGAGGCTATGAGCTTCCCAGAATTCCTATAAACTGACAGGAGGGAATATAATGAATAAAAAAATATTAATTATTATAAGCGTGTTGGTGCTTGCCTCCACCTTATTTACCACGACGGTTTACGGCGACGGGGATATAGACCTTCCCCCTATCCCGATACATCCTTCGACTACCGACGCCGTAACGGATTCTGTGACCGAATCGCTTTTACCGAGCACGGACAATGAATTCGAGGCGGAAGAGGTTTCGTTCCCCGATGGCGACGTAACCGAAAGCACCTCAAAAACCGCCGCTCCGCAGACAACGTCTAAGCCGGTTAAAAAGCCCGCCAGGGTAAAGCTTAAAAAGCTTGTACGAGGCAGGAAGAAAATCACGGTTAAATGGAAAAAGGTCAAGGGCGCAAAGGGATATCAGATTCAGTATACTCTAAAAAAAGGCTTTAAGGGCAAAAAGAAAAGCATTTATGTTAAGAATAAAACCCTTAAGAGAACCGTAAAGAAGCTTAAAGCAAAAAGAAAATACTACGTACGCGTAAGAGCTTATAAGCTTTCGAACGGAAAAAAGATTTACGGAAAATGGTCAAAGGTCAGAGCAATTAAAACAAAATGATAAAAAAACAACAGCTGCAGGAAAATTGAACAAGTCCGTAAAAAGTAGACAATAGAAAAAACAGCACCTCCTATGGTAGAATGAAAGAAACTACCATAGGAGGTTTTGTTATGGCAAGAAAATATAGAAACATAATCAATTATGAAAACGAAATCATAGAGATGTGGAACAATGGGAAGAGCTTAAGAGAGATAAGTAAGGCGTTAGGATTCAGTTATCAAGAAGTGCGGAATTTCAAAACACGATACAACAAAAAGCAACGGCGAATAGCCGCAGGAGAGGCAATACACAAGAAAGGCAGACCGTGCAAGAAAGAAGGAGAATTGCCGCCTTCAATACAAAGACATGATAAGTTGGCACAAATGAGATATGTGCTTGCAAGCAAGGATAGATACATCAAAAGATTAGAAATGGAGAACGAGTTAATGCGGGATTTTCTCTCGCTCACAGAAAGGAAGTGAAGCCATCGGTAAAATATCAGGTAATCTGCAAACACAAGGATAAATACAGTGTCAGTCAGATGTGTAAATTCTTCGGTGTATCGCGAAGCGGATACTATGCATATATGAAACGAAAGGATATACCGGACAGAGATTTACCTTTGGCAGAACAGATAAGATTATGTCAATCAGAGAACAAGCAAACATACGGTTATCGCAGAGTGCAGATATGGCTTGAAAGGCAAGGAATATACAGAAATCCAAAGACGGTACTGCGTGTAATGCAAAAGTACAATCTGATCTCAGTAGTACGCAGAAAGAAATACAAATATGTATCGGAACACTTGCACAAATATCCGAATTTACTTAACAGAGAATTTGCTGCAGAAAGGCCGAATCAAAAGTGGGTAACAGATATATCATACATACAAACTGACGAGTGTATGTGTTATCTGTCAGTTATCAGAGATTTGTATGATAACAGCATTGTTGCCTATCATATGTCAAAAGATATGACGGTTAAACTCGTTCTTGATACCGTTCACAAAGCAATGCAAAAGGAAAAGGTCACTGCCGAGCTGCAACTCCACAGTGACCAAGGTGCACAATACGTTTCCCACGAATACTTTGTGCTAACTCAATCTTACGGCATCACGCCGTCAATGTCAAGACGTGGTAATCCATATGACAATGCTTTAGCGGAAAACTTTTTCTCAATTCTTAAAACAGAGTGTATCCACCGCGTCAAGCTGCGCAGCTATGAGGAGGCGCGCCTCCTCATAGCTGAATATATCCATTTTTACAACAACATCCGTATCCAAACAAAAACAAAACTGACACCC
>JAILGO010000011.1 GCA_024696725.1 Eubacterium sp.
TTGTACGCTAAAAAAGGCGATTATGCGAAAGGCGTTCAATATTTGAGGCAGGAGATAAACCTCGCAAAACAATTTGACAGCCTTGACAGGATTACTGTTATGCACTCTACCTTTTTTGAAGGACGAGAGTTTGACAAGAACACTCTTGGCAGCACCTTTGTTGCAAGCAGCCGTGTTAAAACACTTCTTGAGGAAAAATACCCGCTTCCCGATGAATTCAAAGCAACGCCTGAATATCAAGAGATAATTGAAACACTATAATAAAAAATCCCCAATCATCTAACTTTCGTTAAATGATTGGGGATTGTCCTTTTTAAAAAAATAGCGTCACGGAATGAATTATATCCCTGCAAACTGCCTGTTTAAGCCATTTTTTGAATTTTGGATATTATTCCCATTCGATTGTAGCGCTCGGCTTCGGGGTGAGGTCGAAGAGAACGCGGTTTACGTTTTCAACCTCTGTTGTAATACGCTGTGTAATGTGCTGAAGGAGGTCGAACGGAACGTTTTCAACCGTTGCGGTCATTGCGTCCTTTGTGTTAATTGCGCGGATAATTACGGGATAAGCAAAGGTACGCTTTCCGTCCTTGATTCCGACGCCCTTGAAATCGGGAACTGCTGTAAAATACTGCCATACCTTGCCCTCGAGACCGTTCTTTGCGAATTCTTCTCTTAAAATCGCGTCGCTTTCTCTTACTGCCTCAAGTCTGTCGCGGGTAATAGCGCCGAGACATCTTACGCCGAGGCCGGGACCCGGGAACGGCTGACGGTATACCATATTATCGGGGAGTCCGAGCGCCTTGCCGACCACTCTTACCTCGTCCTTAAAGAGAAGCTTAACGGGTTCTACAAGCTCAAACTGTAAGTCCTCGGGAAGTCCGCCTACGTTGTGGTGCGCCTTAACGCCGTCGTCGCTTTCAAGAATGTCGGGATAAATAGTTCCCTGCGCGAGGAATTCAATACCGTCGAGCTTTCTTGCCTCTTCCTCGAAAACGCGGATAAACTCTGCGCCGATAATCTTACGCTTCTTTTCAGGCTCAGCAACGCCGGCAAGCTTATCAAGAAAACGGTCAACCGCGTCAACATAGATAAGGTTAGCGTTCATCTGATTTCTGAAAACCTCGACAACCTGCTCGGGCTCGCCCTTTCTGAGAAGTCCGTGGTTTACGTGAACACACACGAGCTGCTGTCCTACCGCTTTAATAAGAAGCGCCGCAACTACCGAGCTGTCAACGCCGCCCGAAAGAGCGAGAAGCACCTTTTTATCGCCAATCTGCTCTCTGAGCGCCTTAACCTGCTCGTCTATAAAAGCGTTTGCAAGCTCGGGAGTAGTAATTCTTTCCATTGTTTCCGGTCTTTTGTTTGAGTCCATAATTATCCCTCCTGTTTAAAATATGAAAGTATTATATCACACGTAAAATTATCAGTCAATAAAAAGCTTTCCGTCTTCGCGGGTAATTTTATAACCGAGCTTTATTATCAGCTTCAACGCCTCGAGCGAGGTATTACGGTAATAATCCTTTTCGCTTTCGGGAAGCTCCTCATAAGGAATCATCATCGGCGTCGTCTTAAGCTTCGGGTCTATCGTTTCCCCCGTACGTCCGGCCGTCGTTCTTTCTTCCGCGCGCTCATACCTCTCGAGTGTTTTCAGCAAGCTGCTCCTTAAGTTCAAGAAGCTCATCCGGAAGCGTCACGCCGCTTGTGCCGACAGGATTTTGTATACTGTTTTTCCGACGCACAAAAAATAACGCAGGGAAGTAATTCCCTGCGTTATTCTTATTGTTTAGAATTCACCGCCGTCTACGGTAGTTTCTTCGTTGTAGTTTCCGCCGCCGCTGCCGGTTGTCGGCTCCGGTGAAAGAGTTACAACGTCTTCAAAGGTGAACTTTTCGATTTCAGCTACAGGAGCTATATAAAACTTTTTCATTTTTATTGCCCTCCTGTACTGTTATGCCCTTGCTACAATTATGTTTTCGGATGTTTCCGAAACGTTGAGCATATATGTGTTTTCCTTGAATACATACGGCATCTGATACGACATATATCCTCTGAAGGTTACTGCGGTAAACGCCTTCGACGGTCTGCTGATTGTATAGGTGTACTGACCTGTAAGCTCGCTAATGGTCGAGGTCTTGAACAGCGAAGCCGTTCCCTTAACCATATAAGCCTTATTAGCTTCCTTACTTGTTGCGAGTACGCCGATTTCACCGTACTTCGTAGAAGCGCCGGTTGTTATTCTGCAGTATACGTTAGCCTTCGTTTTGCTGTCGCTGAGATTTGCAGCAATCAGCGATACGAACGGAGCCTTTTTGTCAAGCTTATTCTTAAGAACGATATCGGGCGTAAGAGCCGTGTTACCGTCAATGAAGCCGACGTCGTATACAGAGTCAACGTTAGCTGCCGTAAGCGTCGTGTTGCCTACCTTGTAAGCGTCGCCGTCCTTCTTAACAATTACGAAGGTTTCGGGAACAATTGCATAGAAGCTGTATGCTTTTTCGTAGGAAGCAATCTGATACTTGTTCTCTACGCTGTCTACCGTAGCCCATGCATAGAAGTCGCTTACCGACGTAGCGTCAACGGTTACAAGATTGTCGTAAGGCGTTGTATATACGCCCTCGCTGCCCGATGCGCCTGTTACGGTCGCCGTGCTGTCAACGTTAATCGTAAACGTCTCGCCTGCGTTATACTTCGGCGTGTAGGAGTATACTCTCTCTTCCGTTGTCTTATCGGTATAAGCAAGTTTCTCCCAGCTTGAGAAGCTGTAGAACGGAACGTTGCCTGCCGTTGCGGAGCCGTACGTGCCGAAGGTAATGGTCGGCGTTGCTACTCCGTCTGCAACGAGGCTGTCCTCGCTTGCGTAGAATACGTCTACGACTGTTCCGTAAATGTCTCTGATTTCAACCTTCTTAAGGCTGTCGTCAGCCGTAACCTTCTTCATCTTACAGGTTATAGCCATATTGCTCTTCGCAACCTTAGAGAAGCTTGTTCCCGCAAACGAGAACTTAGCCGAACTGGTTGCATCGCCTATGTCGTTGTAAAGACCTGCAAGATATGTGAGTGAGAAGGTCGAGTTCCACTGAGCGCCGCTCGGAATATTGAAGGTTGCAAGCTCGCCGTAGTAAACGTCCTGACTCGTTGTTGAAGAGGTAGCGTCGTTTTCCTTAACGGTGAACGAAACTTTGAACTTCTTAACGTAGGTTTCCTTGTTTGCGTCGAGCTCAAGCACGCTTGCGGTTTCGAGAAGCTTAGCCGTAATCGGGTCAGTCTCGTTAGCACCCGTAAGCTTAAGGTCTGTGCCGACTGTAAAGTCTGATTTACCGGTTACAGATGTATAAAGGGATACCGCGTCGCTGTCAGCTTCATAGTAAACCGGACCGTAATCAACGCCGCCGTCGGTTAAACCGTCATATCTTGTCGCCTTGGCGTTATTAATCATCGCCTGAGCTACCGGAAGATATTTATCCATTTCAAGCGATTCGTCAACAACCTTGTAAGACGCGTTATAGCTCTGGTATGCCGAAGCATTATCAACAGGTCTGATGCTCATAGCGTCAAGTTCATGGTTTTCGGTGTTAATCGCCTTCTGGTCATCGGAAACAACCGCATATTCGCCGCTTCCGAGGTCAACGTAAACGTCGCCGGATTCAACGTAGGTCGTCGCCGTGCCTGCCGTGCCCGAAGGAACGGTGGTCTGTCTGTAAACCTCGTACGGATATTCCGTGCCTTCCTTATCTCTTTCGGTAAGTCCGATAACCTCGTCGATGTACTTGGTTTCGGTTACTTTGTATTTTGCGTCGGGAGCCTTTTCCTGTACTAAACCGTCCGACGAAGCGTTGAACGGAGTCTTGTCGGCTTCGTTAACCTTTTCATAAAGTTTGCTCCAATCGTCTGCGCGCTTTGTCTGAACGTAATTTCCGTCGACAGTACCGTAGATACCGTAGCGTACCGTGCCGTCAGCCGGATTAGCGCTGTCGCCTGCCTTTGCAGCCGCCGTTGCGGAAAGAACCGAGGTGTCGACCTTAGGCATTAAGGTTTCCTTAAGGATTGCCATAGCCTCGCGGATTGTATCATAATCAGCACCCGAATACTCTGAATATCTCCAGAAGTCCTCGTTGTATCTGTTATTGAAATCTGTGGGATTAAGAAGGTCGGAGGGGTCAATACCTGTTTCTGTTGTGAAGTAAGCAACCGACTTAGCTATTGCGTTGAACGCGTTAGTGTAATTGTCGATTGATTCCTGTGTGTAGTTACCGTTAGCATCAGCGATATCGGCTTCAATCTCAGCTTTGATTTCCTTATATTCCTTTTCAACCTCACGGTAGTCGTCAACCGTGTAAAGGTTTTCGTATGCTGTGATTACGTCCTTAATAAGCTGAGCCTGAACCGCGTCGGTTGAGGTTGTACCGTCGCCGAAGATATCTGTATTGCTTACGCCCTGCTTGTAGATTGCCGTACCGCTTGCATACGCCGTGGTGTAATCATAAGGCGAAGCGTTATTAATAGCGTCGATTTCGTTGTACTCGTCCTCGCTCTTGAGGTAATCCTGAACCGTATTCTGCGGATTCTGTACGAACCAGCTGAGTCTTGCAACAGCGTTGATATAATCGCGGTAAGACTTAGCCGAGGTGTCCTCAACGTAAAGATTACCCTGATTATCGCCGAGGTCTTCAATGAAGTTTGCGTCGCCGTCGTTTTCTGACGGGTCGCGGGTTTCAACCGTCGGTCTGCCGGTGTTGTCGTCAAGGATTACGTGACGCTTGCCGTCCGTGCCCTTTTCGCACTTAAGTCTCTTAAGAGCGAAGGTTTCAAGGAAGTCACGCGCAGCTCCCTTGTCGCAGGTTGCAACGCCGATGTTGTAGTAATGATAAGTCTCGTTACCAACTATACGACCGCCGCCGCATGCAAAGTCGGAAATCTTATGGTAGTTACCCATTTCAAGAATATAGTTTGCAAGGTTTTCAGCCGTTACGTCAAGCCTGCCGTAGTCGCCGGTGCTGCTGGTTTGGGCTTCATCCAGACTGTACGTAACGTCCTCTCTGTCGAAATTATTAGTGAAATGGTAATAGTAATAACCGTCGTAAAGTCTCTTTTCGCCGTGGTCGTCTATACCGCCGACAATTCCCGTTGTGTTGTTCTTATATCTGTCATATAAGTCGTCAATGGTGTTCTGCTTAACGGTATCCTTACCTGTAAAGGTTGCGGTTCCTTCCCACGCATTAGTGTCTGCTTTACCGTTAGATGCCGTCGTGTATGCTCCGTTATTAAGGTAATTATAAACACTAAATCTGGTTTCGGTTCCGTTGTTGTATCTAGTATCGTCAACGTAGTTGGTTTTTCTGTCGCTGTCGCCCTTAAGCATCCGCTTCGTGCCGTCGGAGAAATAATACAGAAGCTTGTTTCTGTAATCCAGCGTATACATATAGGTGCTGTTTACGGTTACGCCCGTGAACGAACCTTGTCTCATATCGGTATGGAACAGCATAGCATCGTCGTACCAACGCTTCTTACCTGCAAAGGTAACATCTGTACCAAAGTGTTCATAGTTTGTAGCATAAATGCCGACGTCAGTATTCGAAGACTTATAGTCGTCGATGTTCGGGCCCTCCCACCGGCTCGGGTCGTTATCATAGGTTGAAGAATAAGTAACGTGTAAGCCGGTGGTATTTCTTGCATAAGAAGAAACATCGAAGATAGAAGAATCCGGATAGTTCTTCCAAAGGAAGTTATTGGTCTTCATCTTGAACTGATAACCCGTAGGAACGCCGCTACCGTTAACGGTAATAAGCTTGCCGTATTCGTTTTTATCCGAATAGTCAACATAATAGTTTACGTTGATTAAGTCCGGAGAAGCAGTATACGCATTAAAGCCCTTATCCTCGTGCGTCCACGCTGCGAACGAACCCGAGTTAACGCCTGTGCCTTTATCGTAGAAGTTATAAAGCGTCTTAATGTATGAAAGCTCGGATAAATCCTTGCCCGTTGCGGAGGTACCGAAATCGGAAAGATATCCCGATACACCGTGGCCGTAACCGACCTCGTTCGTCGTACCTCTTGAAGAATAGAACAACATCGAGGAATAATAATCGGTTGCTTCACCCGAAGAGCCTTCGAAACGGTTGAATATACCGTAGGAGGACTGATAGTTATTTGTGCTTATACCAACAACGTCATCAATCTTAAGGTTTCTCGTTGCCGCAAGGGTATGAGCCCAAGCCGGGTTAGGCATTACGTAACAGAATTCAAATTCGCTGTATTCTGCGCCCGTTACGACGTCAGTATACGCAACGACTAACGTTACGCCGACCTTCGGGTAACCGTTACGGTGAACGCCGATTCCGTCGTTTTCGTCATTATAGTATCTGAAGAAGGTTGAAACCTTACCCTCGATACCGTAAACCTTGTAAAGCTCAAGCGTCGGGTCGGCTTCAACAGCCGCCTTTGCCGCGTCGTCGGTTGCGTAAGCCGCGGTATAGATTCCGCTTGCATTCTTAGTACACCACCAGCCTTCGCGTGCGGTTGAGCCGCTGTCGTTAACAGGAACATTAACAAAGCGCATATTTGAACCGGTTTCGCCGTAGTTACGGCAATATTCGGTATCGTTAAGCGAAATGATATTACCCACCTTGTCTACGTCAATGCTTGCGGGGAACTTGGTAGTAAGCGTCGTGTATCTTTCGCCGCCGGAAGCATAGTTGTTCTGGCCGTAGGTGTAGTTATTGGAAATCTCCTGGCCGTAAACCGCATAGCCGGAAGCAAGAGCAGCCTTGCCTGCTTCAGACGTAGCAGAAGCGTTATTTGCAAGACGGAGAACCTCAGCGTCGGTAGCGTGAGTATAAATTACGCCGTCCATTGAAGCGAAATCGCCGTGAGAGATAACCTTATCAACGTCGGGGATGTCGCTCATTCTGTAAGCCCAGTACTGCATTCCGCACTCCGCGTCATTCTGGGTGTTAATAGTAGCCAACATCGGAACGGCTTTACCGTTCTTGTTATGAACGCCTATAACGCCCTCGTGAATCGGGCTTACCTCGTCGTGTTCGATTTGGTCAAAGGTTATTGTCGTAGTAACGTCGTTAACCGTAACCTTATCGTTATAAATTCTGATGTACTGAACCTTGTCGCCCGAAGCGTCGCGAACAAGCTTGAACTTAAATCTGAATTTATAACGATAAGGTTACGGTTAACGACGTTACTACGACAATAACCTTTGACCAAATCGAACACGACGAGGTAAGCCCGATTCACG